>NZ_JBNPLQ010000004.1:0-102507 GCF_050313575.1 Candidatus Pseudoscillospira sp. SGI.172
TTGCATACCAGCAATACGGATAACCACCCGGACAGAAGAGCGATCCGCGCAGTGTGCGCCACGACCCGCGGGAAGCCTTGCAGCTTCCCGCGGCGAGCGATTTTACCTGCGCAGGGGCGGCGTTGGCAGCGCCGCCCGCAGAGACGCTGTTCGGGCAGATAATGAGACACAATGCACTGGCCAGCATGAAGAGGCTGGGCTGCTCCGGGATTGAAAGCAGTAGAGATCCCGGAAATACGCCCGTGAAGGTCTTGCCGGACCTTGTCCGTATTGTTCCCTTTTCCCACCGGGGCGCGCGCTGCAAATACGGTGGAAACGAAAACAAAGCATGACAGAAAAGAGGAAATTATCGGATGAATACCAACGATAACAGGCTGAAAGCCCATAAACTGATCGACCATATTTTTCAGGACCTTCTTCCCTCCCACGGTATGGCACAGCGCCCGGAGCAGATCCAATTGAGCCATCGGATGCTGGACGCCATGCAGGACGGGAGGATCGCCCTGTGCGATGCCGGGACGGGCATCGGCAAGACCTACGCTTATCTGGCGGCTGCCACGGCAGCGTCTGCTTTCCCGACAGGGCAGATCGCCCGCCCCATCATCATTTCCACTTCCAGTATCGCGCTGCAAAACGCGGTGCTGACGGAGTATCTGCCGCTGCTGTCCTGCGTCCTAATGGCGGACGAGATTCTTACCAAGCCACTGAAAGCGGTCATCCGCAAAGGCAAAAGCCATTATGTCTGCGACGAGCGGCTGGACAGGCGGCTGCGTCAGGTATATCCTGCAAAGAAAAATCCGGAAGCGTTGGCAGCGCTCCGAACTCTTAAGGAAACGCTGGACATGGACAGAGTTTCTCATCTCAGCGGCTATGACCGGGAGCGTGTCTGCGTACCGCAGGTCTGCAACTGCAAGAAGAGGGACTGCCGCTATCAGCGGTTTCTCAAGACCTGCGACAAAGGTCAATTCCTGTTTCAAATCTGCAATCATAATCTGCTGGTGGCAGACGCCATCCACCGTAGCGAGGGAAAACGCCCCATCTTCCCGGAGCACAGTATCATCATCGTGGATGAAGCCCATAAGCTCCCGGAAACCGCACAGCAGATGCTGGGTGTGACGCTGACCGTAGAAGAGATACGAAACCTTATCCTTCAGCTAAAAGAGGAACGGTACTTACTGGCGGCAGAAATGCTGGAGGACAGCACCGGCCCTTTGCTGCGCAAGCTGGCGCAGCCCAGAGAGGAAGCGGAGCCGGTGGAAGCCTATTTGTGCTTGCTGACCGCGCCATCCTGCACGCTGCCCATCATCCAGCGGCAGATCGGCAGCCTGCTCTCCCCGCTGGGAAGCCGCCAGCTGAATACGGTGCTGGACGCGGTCAGGCTATTCACCAGTACCCAGACAGATATGATTTTTTACACTGCCGAAGATGTCAGCACAGGCGGCGCCATGCTGTGCGCCACAGCCGGCGATATCACGCAGCGGATGAAAAAAATCCTGTGGCAGCCGGATCAGGCGTTTGTCCTGACCTCCGGCACCATGGCGGTGGGCAGTGATTTCCGCCGTTTCAAAACACAGGCAGGATTGGAGAAAGAGCACCGCGTTATGGAATCCGTTTCTCCATCCCCCTTTGACTACCGGAACAACTGCCTGCTCTACCTTCCGCAAATCCCGCCCCGCCAGAGAGCGGAGAATACGGATGTGTACTTTGATGAGCTGACTGCCGAACTCGTCGGACTCATTAACGCAGCTTCCGGTCATGCGCTGGTGCTCTTTACCTCCTATGCAGCCATGTCGGCTGTGAAGGAGCGGCTGCGGGAGGCATCCCTTCCATTCCCACTGCTGACGCTGGGCCGCAACGCGCCCCACATCATTGAACAATTCCGGCACACGCCGGGAGCGGTGCTGCTGGCCACCGGCGCGGCATGGGAGGGCTTCGATTTCCCCGGCGACTGCGTATCCCTGCTGGTGATCCCCCGCCTGCCCTTCGCCTATCCGGACGCACGGAAGGAGCGGGAATTGGAGAAGTATTCTTCCCTTCGCGCATTCATCCGTGAGGTAGCTGTACCGGAGATGCAGATCAAGCTGCGTCAGGGCTTTGGACGGGCCATCCGCACGGAGAGCGATACCTGCGTCATCGCCATTCTGGATGAACGGGCCTGCCGTGGGCGCAGATACGCCCAGGCTGTGAGTGAGGCATTGCCGGAAATGCGGAGGACCGGCAGCCTGCGGGAAGTGACAAGGTTTCTGCGGGAGAAAAAGCCGGAGAGCTATTTTGAGGTAGAAAGATGATCGACGCAAAGAAAGAATTGCAGTATCGGCTGGCAGTCAGGATGCTGGAGCATCTGGCGGAAATCGGCCTGCTGAGCGCGGAAGAGCTGGTCTATGCCAAAAGGCTGGCCGGAGAAAAATACACCCCGCAGACTGTTTGGGAATAGTTCTGGATATTCTGCGGATCGTGTGGTAGCTTGTGTGTTGACAAAAAAGATACAGGGAAGTGAAAACCATGGCACAGGTAAAAATCATCGCGCCGCAGACGCGGGAAGCGGAACATCTGCGGGTGGCGGCCTACTGCAGGGTCAGCTCGGACTCCAGAGATCAGCTTCATTCCTACGCCGCCCAGATCCGCAGTTATACGGAAGAGATTGCCCGGCATGACGGCTGGGAGCTGGTGGATGTGTATGCCGACGAAGGGCTGACCGGCACCCGGATGGACCAGCGGGATGACTTCAACTGCATGATGCGGGACTGCCGGAAGGGCAAGATCGATCGCATTCTGGTGAAGTCCGTATCCCGCTTCGCCCGGAATACCAGAGACTGCCTGTCCGCCCTGCGGGAGTTATCCGCCATGGGCGTCAGCGTCCGGTTTGAAAAAGAAAATATCGACACGAAAACGCTCACCACCGAACTGATGGTGAGCGTTTCCGGTTCTCTTGCCCAGCAAGAATCCATCTCCATCTCCGCCAATCAGAAGATGAGCTATCAGCGGCGGATGGAGCGTGGGGAATTTATCACCTGCACCGCCCCTTACGGATACCGAATCGTAAATAAGAAAGACCTTGAGATCGTCCCGGAGGAAGCCGCCACGGTGCGCTGGATCTTCGACGCATACCTCAAGGGGCGCAGCTCCGGATGGATCGCGGAGCAGCTGACGGCGAAAGGCATCCCCTCCCAGTCCGGCGCGGAATGCTGGAGAGAAACGGGGGTTCGATACCTGTTGACCAATGAAAAGTACATTGGAGACGCTCTGAGCCAGAAATCCTACAGCTGCGGCTTTCCCTTCGTGCAGAAACGAAATCACGGGGAACGCCTGCAATACTACACGGAGAACTCCCATCCAGCTATCATCGACCGGGACACCTTTGAGCGGGTGCAGGCACTGCTGCAAAAGAAAGCGCAGAAAGAGAAAAAGCGCAGAGAAAAAAGCCCTCTTGCCTTAAAAATCGTTTGCGGGAACTGCGGGACGGTGTTTCAGCGCCGAAGCAGCCAGAGCGGATATGTGACATGGGTCTGCCGAACCCACGACCGCCACGCCGCGGACTGCCCTGTAGGACGCATCCCGGAAGCGGAGATCCATGCCGCCTTCCTGCGGATGTACCACAGGCTCAAAAGCAACGCGGACATCATTCTGGCCCCGGCCCTCCGGCAGCTGAACACGCTGGACACGATCCTGCGGCAGAATCATCCGCAGTTGCTGACCATCAACCGGGCCATCGCGGAAGCAACAGAAGAAAGCCACAAGATCAGCACCCTGCGGGCCAGTGGCCTGCTGGACGCGGATATCTGCGCCGCCCGCATGAATGCCATCAGCGCCAGACTGGCGCAGCTTCGCGGAGAACGGCGCAGGCTGACAGAGAACAAAGCGATAGACGAAACGATGGATGCGCTCCGCAAGGTGGAGCAGACGCTTCTCAACGGACCGGAACGGCTGGACGGCTTCGATGAAGAGCTGTTCGAACGTCTGGTGGAGAAGATCATTGCAGAGTCTCAAAACCGTATCCGCTTCCGGCTTTACGGAGGCTTGGAGCTGACAGAACAATGGGAGGTGGCGGCAAGATGATCAACCGCAAGGTGTTATACGGGTATCAGATCCAAAACGGCACGTTGGAAATCGTGCCGGAGGAGCAGCGGGCCGTCAGTATGGTCTTTACGCTCTATAACGCCGGGGCTTCCTATCAGGCCATCTCGGACGCCTTGAACCGGCAGGGTATTCCGTATTGCCGGGAAGTGCCGCTCTGGAACAAGCATAAGGTAAAGCGCCTTTTGGAAAATCCCCGTTACACCGGTAAGGAGGGATACCCCATACTGGTGGAAGCGGATATTTTCCAAGCGGCGCAGGAAAAGACGGCGGAAAAGAATGCCAGGAAGCAGTCCCACGGAGAGAAGCCTGCCATTGCGCGGTTGACTCCATACTTCCGCTGCACCTGCGGCGGGAAGATGACCCGGCTGGGCGGCGGCTGGCAGAACAGCGGCAAGCTGTATCTGAGATGCGAAGGCTGCGGGAATACCGCGGTCATGGACATGGATGCGACGGTAAACGGGACCGTCCGTCAGTTCCGGGACCATGAACAGCCCAGCTGCACCGCCTACACGCCCTCTGCGGAGGTCATGCGGCTGGACAATGCCATCAACCGGGGGCTGGAGCAGCCAGACTCGCCGGAAGCGGTGATGGCGCTGATCCTGCAGGGTGCGGCAGCACGGTATGCCTGCTGTCCGGAGCTGGCCGCCGAATCTGAGGGGGCGGAGCGGCTGACAGATACGGACTGGAAACGCTTCCGCCAGACAGTCTCCCATATCACCATCTCACAGGATGCCGAAGTAACTCTTATATTTACGGATAAAAAAGCGACAGGAAAGGACGAATGATCCATGGAAGCGACAGCAGCCACCTTAGAGCGGCGGGTACGGGTGATCCCTGCAACCAGAAAACCAGAAGAACTGCATAGAGACCATGACGGGAAAATGCGCGTAGCGGCCTACTGTCGCGTCTCGACGGACAGTGAAGAGCAGCTCAACAGCTATGAGGCGCAAAAGACCTACTACACCCAGAAAATCCAGGACAGCCCGGATTGGGAGATGGCAGGGATCTATGCCGATGAGGGCATCTCCGGCACCAGCCTGAAAAAACGGACGCAGTTCAACAAGATGATCACCGCCTGCAAGCGGGGACACATCGACCTCATCATCACCAAGTCCCTCTCCCGCTTTGCCAGAAACACGGTGGATTGCCTGGATACGGTGCGGCTCCTGAAAGCAAACGGCATTGGAGTGTACTTCGAGAAGGAAAACATCAACACCCTCACGGAATCCAGCGAATTTCTCATCACCCTGTTCAGCGGCTTCGCCCAGGCGGAATCCGAGTCTCTCAGCAAGAATGTCGCGTGGGGAAAGCAGAAGAGCGCGGAGGCGGGAAAGGTCACCTTCCAGTACAAGAAGATGCTGGGATACCGGAAGGGGGCGGACGGACAGCCGGAGATCGTACCGGAGGAAGCGGAGATCATCCGCCGCATTTACCACAGGTATCTGGACGGCTGCACCCTGGGAAAGATCAAGCGTGAGCTGGAGGAGGACGGTGTTCCCACCGCACAGGGTGTAGAGCGCTGGTCTCCCTCCATCATCCACAATATCCTGACCAATGAAAAGTACATTGGAGACGCCCTGCTGCAGAAAACCTATGTGACGGACTGCATCACCAAAAAGGTCAAAAAGAACCGTGGTGAACGCACGATGTACTATGTGGAGAACAGCCACCCGGCCATTGTCGCAAGGGACCTGTTCAATCAGGTGCAGCAGGAGATGACGCGCCGGTCCAGCAAACGGAAGGTGCTGCAAAAGAGCGGAAAAACGGAACTTGGGAAATACTCCGGCAAATACGCTCTGACAGAATTGTTGATGTGCGGCGAGTGTGGCTCCCCCTACAAGCGGGTGACTTGGGCCAGAAATGGCAAGAAGCGCATCGTGTGGAGATGTGTCTCCCGGCTGGAATTTGGTACCAAATACTGTCATAACTCCCCGACGCTGGATGAGAGCAGACTCCACAACGCCATCCTCGCCGCCATGAACGAGTATGCGGCTATCCGACAGGAGGTTTGCCCGGATGTACTGGCCATGGTAGAGGAAGCCAAAAGGGCCATGTCGCAGGCTGGAGCAATGCTGCTGGAACTGAAAAAGCGCATGGATGAGGTCAGCCAGGAACAGTCTGATGTGTTGGATCGATTGCTGGCAAACATGGCCGATGCGGAATTGAACGCCAGGATGAAAGCTCTGACGGATGAGAAGGAAGCCCTTAAGGCGCAGATCGCGGACGCGCAGCAGGCAGAGGCTGATCTGGAAGAGCAGGCTGCCAGACGCCGGCAGATGTGGGACAGTATCATGGAATGCGCCGCGGGCTACACGGAATTTGACAATGAGCTCGTCCGGCAGGTCATCCAAAAGATCACGGTGGAGGACGCGGAAACCATCCGCATCCACTTCAGAGACTCAGACGAAGTGCTGGAACAGGAATTATAAAAAGAAATGGGGATGAAACCAATGGCAATTTTTCTCACAGGCGATACGCACGGCGACTTCAGCCGCCTCCGCCCGGAGGTCTTCCGGGAACAGGAACGCTTGACCAAAGAGGATTATGTGATCATCTGCGGGGACTTTGGCGGTATCTGGGATGGCAGCGACACTGAACAACAATGGCTGGACTGGCTGGCGGACAGGCCCTTTACCACCCTGTTTGTGGACGGTAATCACGAAAACTATGACCTCCTGCGGAACTACCCGATGTGCGAATGGCACGGCGGACAGGTGCAGACGATCCGTCCCGGTGTCCTGCATCTGATGCGGGGGCAGATCTATGAGATCTGCGGAAAGCGCATCTTCACCATGGGCGGCGCCAGCAGCCACGATATCCGGGACGGCATTCTGGAACCGGATAATCCGGACTATGAGCGAAAGCTGCGGCAGCTCAACGCCGCAGGCGCGCTGTTCCGCGTCAACCACAGGTCATGGTGGAAAGAGGAACTGCCCAGCGTGGATGAATACGAAACTGCAAGGAAAACGCTGAATCAGGCAAGGTGGGATGTAGATTACATCATTACCCATTGCTGCCCCAGCAGCATCCAGAATGCATTCAGCGGCGGACTGTACCAGCAGGATGCCCTGACGGACTTTTTCGATGAAGTCCGGGAACGCTGCCAGTTTAAATACTGGTTCTTCGGACACTACCATGAAAACGTGGTGGCGGAAAAGAAATTTGTGATGATATATGAGCAAATCATCTGCTTGAAATAAAAAATAGAGGCGTACCGATAGTCGATACGTCTCTATTTTTATTTAATGGAATAATTAAAATTGACATTTCTTGTAATCGAACATATACTTAATTTGGGCATATAATTACCCTGTTATAATACAAGAATGTTAAAAGGGAGGTTACATTATGCGGTACAATGTGGATACGTTGACAATTGAGCAATTGCGTGATTTGATTGCCTCTGGAGATGACTCACACAGTAATCAGATCCGTATTACTAAAAATCGTGAAATTTTTCTATCCAGCGTTGTAGGTGCGGATTGTCTTGATGAAATTGCATGCCGATTTGAAACTTATGATGCAGGTAATGGTTATGTTGGGTCACAGGCCGCCGCAGATACCGAATTTATTAACAGGATTTTTAATGCAATTCAAAAGTGGCTTGAATCTCCGTATGCTACATATATTGATATTTATTAATAACCAGTGAAGAATGCAGGGGGAACTACGAGACGATAGTTTTAGAATCGAAGTCTATAAAGCCTTCTAAAACACAGAAATTTGCGCCTGCATCTTTTCTGTCAACACCCGACAAAAAAAGAATCCCCGGAGCCGTAAGGTTCCGGGGATTTTTTACGCTCACAGTCGTTTGCAGTGTTGCTTATGCAAACACAGAGAAGCAATAGCGCGCACAAAAACTGCACGCGAAAACCCGATCTTCAGGAGGGCCGGGCCTGACTGATCCGCACTTCTCCCTCCGCCGTGCCCCCAGCGGCCTGCAGTTTGTCCTTGACGCCGGAGCGATACCTGTTATGCCGCAATCGGCTTTCTTTATTTGAATTCGTTTCTTTTACAAACTTTCCCTTGACTTTATACCACCCGGAGGGATATACTTAGCCATCGCCTCATTTGGCGAACTAATTTAAAAGAGGTATTACATGTTTCAAGACAAGACGATCGTCTGCAAGGACTGCGGCCACGAATTCACCTTTACTGCCCGTGAGCAGGAGTTTTTTGCGGAGAAGGGCTTCAATAACGAGCCTCAGCGGTGCAAGCCCTGCCGCGATGCCAAGAAGGGCGGCTCCCGGGAAAACAGCGGCAGACGCGAGATGTTCGACGCCGTGTGTTCCGAGTGCGGCAAGCCCTGCAAAGTTCCCTTCCAGCCCAGCGGCAACCGTCCCATCTACTGCAGCGATTGTTTCCGTCGATAAATCAGCCGCTCCGGTGCGCCCCTTTTGGGGCGCACTATTTTTATTGTGAAACGGCCTTCCACGGAAAGCGGCGCGTACGCTTTCCGAACCTCATATGTTTCCATTTTCAAAATAAGATATGGCGAGCTCTTTTTGTTTGGAGGCAATCGATATGGAAAACCCCCGCACAACCCTGAGCATGCCCCCGCAGATCAGCGCGTCCCGCATTGAAAAACACTGCCCCTGCCGGTAGACAGGTGCCCGGTAAGATCGGGTGTTTCCTCCCACTGTATCTGCGTTTTGGATTGACATTCTCTCCCCACCCTCACCGGCGGGGAGAGGTTTTTGTTTTTATCAATGTTGATTCGAACCACATAATTTATTATGGCTGCGGGAAATCTACCACCGAGGTGATTCGCAGTATGAGCGACCGCATCAAAAAAGCAGCCCCGCCCAAGAAACCCCGCACGGAAAAAGAGAAACCCATTTCTAACAGTTACCCGGAAATTGACAATGATCTTGCCCGTGACAATCTTGAAAACGATATTCCGGCTGCTGATTTGGAGGACATTTGATGGCTAAAAAAGGAATGGCCCGCCCGGACTGGACACACACACATCCCAGAAATGATCTTCCTCCCGTGCCGGAGATCCAGGGCAAGGCAAAACACGGAAAAGCACACGCGAAACCGATCATCGCCGGCACCAGCGGACCGGATCTGAAGGTTTATCATGACCTAAATGGAGACAGTTCCGTTGAGAGCCCTCACTCTTGACCCGTGAAACCGCCCCGGCCAGGGGCGGTTTTTCTTTGTCGCGATCGCTCCCCTCTGCGCCGCCCGCCCGGATTGCGGGCAAGGCATTGCTTTTCCCGGCTCTTGCTGATATACTTTCAAAGAAGGGGGGTAAACTCATGAAAAAAGCATCCAATATTGCGTTTATTGCGGTATCCGTTGCCACCATACTCGAATACCTGTTTGTGTGCGGTATGTTTACGGGTCCCCTGATGATGATGCTTGCGCTGATCGTCGGCGCTATAAATGTGGCAGTTTCCATCAGGAATCGCGACTATCATGTCGCTGTCCTGTACGTTATTGCAGCGGTTTCCCTGTGCATGGGATATTGGAAATCAATGTTTTAACACTCCGCCCCTGAACTGGGGCTGTTTTCTTTTCAGCTTCGCTCCAACAGATCCATTTATAGAAAGGTTTTGGGGGATCCAGCCTGTCCGGCTGCCCCCACGCTGCAAATATTTTTGGTTTGTAGGAAAAACAGATGACAAAATACCCGTTGTTTGGTAAAATAAAATCAATAACAGTTGAAATATTGGGAATCTTAATGCGGAGCGTATCATGAGGGAATTCTACATAGTTATCTCCACGATCAACATCCTTGCACTGTTGATTATGGTCTACATCATCCATAAAAGTAATGTAATCGATCAAAGAGAGCGGCTTTTTTTCCAGCTCTCTATTTTTGTGACTATCTTTGTGATTGCCGCCGAGATTTTGACCGTTTATTTTGACGGTGCCCACCCTACCCACCGGCTTCTCTGCGTCATAGGAAATATGGCGGGATTTTCCATGTCCCCAGTCATCCCCCTCCTGCTTGGGTGCATGATCAGCGACCGATTTCAAAAGTTGGACTGGTTGTTTGGTGTGCCGGCCCTGATCAACCTCATCTTATCCCTCCTCTCCACCGTATTTCCCTTTATTTTTACGGTGAGCGCGGACAATGTGTATCAGCGCGGAGAATCCTTCTGGGTGTTCACTGCCGCATATGCTCTGAGTACGCTCTACCTGTTCTTTCAAACGCTCAATGCCTCCAAACGGTATCAAAACAGCAACCGTTTTGTCCTGTTTGCCCTGTTGCTGTTCATGCTGCTCGGCACTTCCGTGCAGGTGCTGCGGCCTTCCCTGCATGTATCCTGGCTGTGCATCTCCATGTCCATATGCCTCTATTATGTCTATTACAGCGAGCTGCGCCACCAGATCGACGGCCTGACCTGGCTTCTCACCCGGCGCACATATGAGGAATCCCTGAATAAAATCCGCGGCAGAAAAAACGTCACCTTCTTCATTTTTGACATCGACAACTTTAAATGCATCAACGACCGGTACGGCCACCCCTTCGGAGATTTCTGCATCAAGTCCACCGCCAACTGCATCAAAGATGTATTCTCCAAAAACGGCCTGTGTTTCCGTACCGGCGGCGACGAGTTCTGCGTCATCAGCGACTGTGTGGATACGGACACCGTCCAATCCCTCTACCAAAAATTTCTCAGTGAGATCAACCTCATGCGCAAAGAAAACCCGTCCCTGCCCATGGTTTCCATCGGATATGCCTCCTACAACAAAAAATCGGGTACCATTGGCGAGGCGATCTTCAACGCTGACCAGCAGATGTATTGCTTCAAGCAATCCCGAAAGTATGCCCCACCTTCCACAGTAAATCAATGAGGCAGACAATGCCACAGTCCAGCAAGGATGTTTCCAAACGCGGCAGCTATGACAATCATCATAGCTGCCGCGTTTTGCTCTTTGAGGGTTTGGAACACCTCACGACAAGATCGTCACACAATGGCGCATCTCGCCGCAGCCATGCTGTGGTTGTAACAATAATTTGCTCATCTTATAATAAAGCTGGTGCAGGATATTTATATGATCTCATCGGTAAGTTCTCTTATCTTTTCTTTGGCTTTATCAAGCACTTCAATACCATCATTTGTGATGGAATAATATTTTCGTACTTTTCCCCCCGAAGTTTTATTCTCCACATAAAGCAGTCCTAATTTTTCCATATTGTGCAAGATAGGATAAATTGTTCCGGAACTTATTTCATATCCGTGTTTTTTTAACTCCTCAATCATCCAGGATCCAAAAAACGGCTCATTTTTTGCATGGTGCAAAATATGTATCTGAATAAAACCCAAAAATAATTTTCTTAGAACCGACTCTTGCATTTTTATCCCTCCTATGGTAAACTTTCAATATTGGATTTCGATATTGATTTTCGCTATCATAGTTTATCATAAAATAACAAAACAAGCAAGGTGTAGAACATGACCTTATTTTCACTTAAAGGTGTTAAATTCAAAGACATTATTTCCTATCCCAATATAGAAATTGAGCAGGGAAAAACAACTTTTATATGTGGAAAAAGCGGCTGCGGCAAAAGCACAATGCTAAAGCTGCTGAACGGTGTGGAAGCCTTTGACAGCGGAAGCCTGCAATACTGCGGAAAAGAAATTACCGAATATGATTCGATAGAGCTTAGACGGGAGGTTTTGCTTTGCGGTCAATCTGTTTATCTGTTTGATGGCGATATCAGAGAAAACTTTAAACAATTTTACGCATATCGAGATCTTCCCTCTCCTGATGACAATGTTATAAAGGATTACCTGGCTGTTTGTTCGGCAAACTTTAAGCTCAGCACAAACTGCGCCACCATGTCGGGAGGAGAACGGCAGCGCGTCTTTATTTCTATCTGTCTTTCCTTCGCGCCAAAGGTGCTTTTACTTGATGAACCCACAAGTGCCCTGGATGAGAATACCTCAACTGAGCTTTTCGAAAATATTCTGAGATATTGCTCAAAAAGGGATATCACCGTTATTGCGATTTCACACAACACTTCGCTTGTTCGGCAATTTGCTGATGCAATCATCAATTTGGAGGACTGATAAATGAATGGAATCGTAAAATTAAATCTATTGCAGTTTTTACTTATTTATCTTTTACTCCTTGTTGTTCTTGCCATCATGAAAAAATGCAAAATCAACCAGACAAAGCTTCTCGTTGTTGCGAGTATGAGAATGACGGCGCAGCTTGTGCTCGCCGGATTTGTACTGACCTATATATTCAAGAATCCTCACCCTCCTTTTACAGTTGGATATCTTGTTTTGATGAGCGGATTCTCTGTTTATACGGTATTGTCACGAAATAAGGACCTTAACAGACGATTTAAGGGTGTTGTCGCCTTGTCGCTGGTAACAACCGGACTCGCAATCGTAGTCTTTTTCATCACAGCGGTTGTGAAGGTCAACTTTTTCAATCCGCAATATACCATTCCCATCAGCGGTATGATAATGGGAAACGCAATGACAGGAGTAAGTCTTGGGCTTAAAACCTTTACCCAGAACATTAAGACAGAACGGGGAAAAATTGATACACTTATAAATCTGGGTGTAACGCCTCAAAAAATTCTGACACCGTTTGTTAATACATCACTGGAAACGGCACTTTTACCCACGCTCAACTCCATGCTCGGCATGGGGGTAATCTTGCTTCCGGGAATGATGACAGGACAAATTTTATCCGGCACACTCCCCACAACAGCAATTTTGTATCAGATTGCTATCATCATTGCGATTACGGCTGTCACTTGCGTTTCTGTGTTCTGCTCCCTGTTTTTTGGATATAGAACGCTGTATAACAAACGAAACCAAATGATTATTTAATTATAATGCACGTAAGCACTTGAGATTATGAGCATAAGGCCAAATTAGGGCATCACCGCTTTTCAACGGTGATGCCCTAAAAACATCCTTATCAAAAGGACACTAAGATCCCTGGGTTTTCGCCCGGGAGCTCTTCCGCTCAGTACAGACTCAGCCGATTCCCCATGTCTCCGGGGATCAGCCCCGTCCGGCTCAGGGGAGGCAGCAGGGCCGCCAGCAGGAAGCAAAGCATGGCAGTCTGCACCGGCAGCATCACCACGTTCTTCACAAGACTGGCGGTCATATAGTAGAGATACCCCTTGCTGTACAGCACCGCGCTCCACACGGAGCCCAGGACGACGTTGAGGGCGTTGGTAGCCAGCTTGGCCAGAAAGATCCGTACCACCGTAGGCCGGGCCCGGTAAAGAAACAGGGCATAGATCATGGTCCCCAGCATGGTGGTGAGGGCATAGCCAGGAAAATAAGCGCCCGTGGGATGAATCAAAAAAGACACTGTGTCCTCGGCAAAGCCGAAGACCAGAGCGGTCACCGGCCCGCCCACCATACCGCAGACGCTCCGGCCCAGGAAACCCCAGGTCACCCGAACACCCCCGTCCCCCAAGTGGATGGAGGGCACATAGGACAGAGCCACACAGACGGCGATCATCAGGGCCGCGAACGCCAGCATGCGTGGTTTGCGGAAGTCGGCTGCGGCGGTGCGCCAATAGACGGCGGAAAAAGGGCTGAGATTGCGGGTGTTTTCGGTTTTTGGCATAAAAATTCCTCCTTCTGTGCATCGGCAGCCCCTAAAGGGATACCGCACAGAGGAGGAATTTCAACGTTAGCCGCCTCGTATGCGGCAGCGGGATGCGGGACCAGCACTGCGGCGCGCGCCTTTCGTCCAGCGGACAACTCCCCGTCCCGCCGGCACTGGCCCTTCCGGGCTTGACACGCTGGTCCCTACTCTGCCTTTGTGGTCTCATCATACCGCGCCCGGCCCGAAAAGGCAAGAAAATCCAGCAAAAAAGCGCGGAGAAGTTCTCCCCCCTTCCCGCCCGTTATTTGGACAGTACGCCCAATTCCGCCAAAGCGTCGTAGCCGTAAAACACATTGAGGGCCTCCAGCAGGGCGTTGGCGGTGAGATGTTCCGGCAGATCAAGCCTCTCCAGCAGTTCCTTTCGCCGGGCGGCGGAATCCGGAGTGCCCGAGAGTCCGGCGGCAAACAGGTCGCCCTTGGTGATCTGCCGCCTGGGGTGTTCTCCCTCCCCCGGGTCGTCCAGGAAGGTGGCCCCCGCCTGACGGAGGGCCTGCTCCAGTACCTGGGGCGGCATCCCCTCCACCCCCAGCTTGCCCTCCTTCCCCGGCTGCCGCTTCCGGCGCTCCTTGCCGTAGCGGTCTGGGACGTAGGCATGCTTGATCAGCGCCGGGTCAATGGCCCCCTTGAGAAAATTTCGGATGACAAACCCCGCCCCGTCGGAGTCGGTGAGGACAATGAGCCCCCGCTCCCGGGCGATGCGGCGCAGCAGCCTGAGCTGCTGCTCGTCTTTGAAGATCCCGAAGCCGGAGGTCTCTAAAATGATCCCATCCACCAGCTGGGAGAGCGTATTTTTATCGTAGCGGCCTTCCACCACGATGGCCTCTTTGATGTGCAGCATGGTTCACTCCAGTCCCAGGGGCAGAATGGCACAGTAGTCCTCCAGCGTGCCTCCCCGGCGGAAGCAGTCCAGGATCTGACGGCCCACCGGATGGAGCTCCGGCACATCATACTCCGCCAGCTCCCGGGTGAAAAAGTCGGTGAGGATGCGGGCGCCGGTGTCGTAGCCCTCCAACCCCAGCCGCTCCTGGAGCTCGGGCCGCAGAAATTTGGGGGAGAGATACTGGCCGTCCACTTTCATCTCCCGGAGGGAGTAGCCCAGAATGGGGCAGCGGGCGGGCACCAATCGATCCAGACGCATATTCACCCCGCCCCGGCGGGCGAGATACTCCCGGGCGATCCACTCGGCGGAGAAGCCCACCCGGTAGATGCCGATATGCTGGTTGGGAATGAGCACGTAGCGGGTGGCGGGGCAGTTCAGGATCTGCTCCAGCAGAAGGTTGGCCTGCTTCACCCGCTCCCCGGTGGCAAAGGGCCAGTAGGAACCCACTCCCTCGCTGGCCAGGGAGGCGTCCCCGCTGACGCTGGGGTTGTTGTAGCCCCGGGGGGCCACCAGCCGCCACAGCCAGGCCAGGGCCGGGGGCAGGATGTGCATCAGGCCTACGATGCCGTAGCTGGGATGCTCCGCCGTGGCGGGGGGCATCCGCACGCCGAAGCTGCGCACGTCCACCTCGACCGGGCCGGACACCACCCGGTCGATCATCCTGCGGGGGATGATGACCCGAGGATTGGGGCAGGGGGTCCCGTCGGAGTCCAGGGCGTGTTCCCACAGAAGGCATGTGGCCCTGGGCACCCCCTGGAGGTTGAAGAAGATCAGCGGCTCCCTGGTGTGGATGGAGATCCGCTCATAGGTGGGGTCGCAGCCGTATTCGGTGATGCCGTCCACCCGGACAAACCACCCGTCCTCTCCGTCGGCCAGGGCCAGCTTTCCGTTGGCGGGCTGAAAACCGGGGTGGCAGAGGGCCATGTCGTCGGTGACCGGCTCGATGGTGCAGGTGTCGCTCATACTGATGTAGTGTCTGGTGCCGGTAACGGTGTTCAGCCCCACCAGCACCCGGCCGTCCTCCTCCCGTCGGACGTCCTGCAAGAGTTCGCTCTTGCCGCCGCCGGAGGCCCCCTCGTGCATCATCACCATCTCGTTTTCATAGGGAGTGATGATCCGGGCAGCGGAGGCGTGGGCGGTGACCCACCCCTCCCGCTCCCCGATGTCCAGCAGCACGCTGTATACGCCCTTTTTGGCAGAGGGACCAGGATAAAGGTTGTAGGAAAAGATCTCGTGAAGATCCTCTCCCCTGCTGTGGACCACCACCTGCCTGCCGTCAAAGCAGGTGTGCCGGAAGGGGGGCGCCACATAGATAATGGCCCGGGGGGTAAAGGCCTTCACCTCCCGGATATTCACAAATGCCTGAAGCTGGGAGAGGGCAAAGGCAAAGAAGGCCGCGTTCCTTGGACAGACCAGCGCCGCCTCGTAGCCGTAGTCATAGCCTCCGGCCTTGAAGGGGACCAGCACCAGCTCCTGGGTGGAGAGCCACCGCATGGTCTCCTTCCGGACTTCGGCAAAGGGGCGGCCGTACACCGCTTCAAACCGGGGCTTGTCGGTTGGCAGGCAGTCGGCCAGGCGCATACTGTCCGGGTCCCGGCGGCGCATGTAATCCTCCGCGAAATTCACCACCGCCCCGTTCCGGCAGCGGACCACGCCGGCCTCCCGCACCAGTTCCCCGTCCACCTCATAGCTCACATCGATCTTGTCGGTGCGGCTGTTGCCGAAGATGAGCTCAAAGAGCACTTCTTTGCTCTCCGGCACGATGACGCTTGGACTGTGCTCCACCACCTGAGCCAGTTCTTCGGGAAGGTCGAAACGATCCATTAAAATATTCATCTCCAGGAACCTCGCTTTCTGTTCGCGCGCGAATCGCAGTCAGGACGCCCGCTTGGCCGCCAGTTCCAGCAGGAAGCCGGTGAGCAGCTCCTGGGCGTCGGCCCCGGTGGACTTCATGGCCAGGTCGGTCTCCTCACACCGGAGCACCGCCCTCCGGCACCAGGGCAGGGAGAACCTTCGGGCCGACTGGATCAGCTTCTCCGCCGGATAGGAGGAGCGCAGCCCCCACAGCTCCATGAGCCAGCGGCTCCCCTTCCCATTTTCGATGGCCAGACGGGCGGTGTAGAGCTGCCGGAGCTGCCGTCCCAGTACCGCCAGCAGCTTGATGGGCGGCTCCTGCATATGCAGCAGGTCCCCCAGCACGGAGAAGGCCTTGTCGAAATCGCCCGCGGCGATGGCGTCGGTCAGCTGAAAGACCACCGCGTCCAGCAGCGGAGTGGCCACCGCGTCGATGTCCCGCCGGGTCACACGCTTTTCCCGGGCATAGGAGCCGATCTTGCCGATTTCGGAAATGAGCCCCGTCATCAGATCTCCGCAGAGGAAGATGAGGTAGCGGGCGTCGTCAGTGCTGATGTCGTGGCCCAGGGCCCGGAACCGGCGGGCGATCCAGTCGGTGAGATCCCCCTGGTCCTGCCGGGCGAAGTCCACTATCTTCCCCAGTTCCTTCACGGTGCGGGCCAGCTTGGCCCGGTTGTCCGCCTTGTATTCGATGAGGTCGTAGACAAAGACCAGACACACATAGTCTGGCAGATCGGACAGGAGGTCCCCCATGGCCTCCTTATCTCCCTTATAGATATCGTAGTCGGAGACCACCACCAGGGTGCGCTCGCTCATCATGGGCATGGCGTCCACCAGCTCCTGAAGGCGGTGGATGGAGAAATCCTTGGCCGCCAGAGTGTGAAAATTGAAATCGTCCAGTCCGCCGGTAAGCAGCTTCTCCTTCATTTTTCCCAGGTAATAGTCCCGAAGATAGACCTCTTCCCCATGAAAGAGATAGAGGTTGCCGATGTTCCCCTCAGCGATCTCCCGCTTCAGTTCCCGATAGGCCGAATCATCCGTTTTCTTCCGTACCGCCATGCCGTACCTCCTTCTCTGGTGCAGTGATGTGAGTATAGCACACTCCCTCTTTCCTTGCAAGGAGATAGGATGAATCTTTCATAAAATTGCTTTTCCCTGCCAGGCCCCAGAGTGCCACCGGCACAAAAAAAGCACCGCCCGGATACACTCGTCCAGCGCCATGGCCAGCCAAAGTCCCGCCAGCCCCATGCCAAGCGTGACCCCGAAGAGCCAACTCCCCCCTACCCCAATTACCCAGGCAAAATGACACACAGGACAATGGGGTAACGGATGTCGCCGCAGGCCTGAAGCGCACGGCACAGCACCATGTTCACCGCCCGCCCCGCTTCCAGGGGGATCTCCAGAAGCATAACGGTCTGTGCCAGGGCCAGGACGGCCGGATCTTTTGTGAAGAGGGAATAGGCCGGCCTTGCAAAAATGAACAAAACCACCGACACGGTCAGCGAGACTCCCACCGACCCCAGAAGGGCCTTTTTCACGCTGCTCCGGGTGGCCTGGATGTTGCCTCCGCCCATCAGCCGGGCCACCACCACCTGTCCGGCCTGAGAAAGGGCAGAGCCGAACAAATAGGTTATGTTGGCGAAGAGGTTTGCGTATACCCGGGTGTTTACCACAAACTGCGCAAAACGGTTGCAGATGGTCTGAATACAGATTTGGGAGAAATGATAGGACAGGGACTCTCCCCCCGTGGGCAAGCCGATGGCCAGCAGCCGCCGGAACTGCTCGGCAGGGAAAGGCCACAGGCTGCTCAGCCGGAGCACCGGTCCAAACCGCCGGCGGAAGAGCACCGCGATGATCAACACCCCGGCCGCCCGGGAGAGATCGCTGGAAAGGGCCGCCCCCAGAACACCCAGGGCAGGCACAGGGCCAAAGCCGTTGATGAGCAGGACGTTACCGACAATGTTCATGCAGTTCATCAGCACGGAGACGATCATGGTCTCCTCCATCATTTGACTGCTTCGGAAAAAGGCGGTGAAGGTGAGATAGACCGCCTGGAAGACCATCCCTACGCCAATGATGCGCAGATAGCCGCAGGCCCGGCCGAAAATGTCGGCATGGACTCCCATCCACCGGAAGATCTGACCACAGCCGAAAAACAGGATCAGGCTGACCGCCAGACCAAACACAAGATTGGCCGTCAGCGCCACGGCGTAGGTCTGATTGACCTTTTCGGTATCCCGGGCCCCGATGTACTGGGAAATGAGGATCATGGAGGCGGTGCACACCACGGAAAAGACCAGCAGCACCAGATTGGTGACCTGATTGGCGTTTCCGATGGCGCCCACTCCGGCGGGGTCACGCCAGCCCACCATGATCTGATCGGCGTTGCCCACCAGCATCTGGAGCAGAAGCTCGACAAAAATAGGCCAGCTCAGGCCCAGAATATGGCTTGTATTTTTTTTCATAGGCTCTCCTTGTCCGGTCCTTCCGGGGTCATTCTGCACATAGAGCCATTATAGGAAACCCACAGAAAAACGCAAGTGACGTTCCCGCCAGATTTCGAAAGCGGTCCTACCTCTTCTTCTGTGAAAGTCTCCCGTTTTCGTTGACGTCCTTACCCCTTCCGGGTAAAATGGAGAAAACACACATTGGGAGGAATGGATCATGGTTCAGCTCCGCGCCAGAGATCACGGCGTCACAGTGGGAGAGCTCCCCATCGGGCCCCGAAACAAGATCACCGACGTGCCCGGCATCACCGTGGGACACTGCACCGTAGACACTGAAGAGCACAAGACCGGGGTCACGGTAGTGCTCCCCGGTCCGGAAAATCCCTTTGTCCATAAGCTCCCTGCCGCCGCCTTCGTCCTGAACGGCTTCGGCAAGACAGCGGGTCTGGTACAGGTGGAGGAACTTGGAACCCTGGAGACCCCCATCGCCCTCACCAACACGCTGAACGTTGGCCTGGTCCACGATGCCCTGGTGGAGTATCTGATCGGCCGCTGTGAGGCCGAGGGTATCGACCTGACGTCGGTCAATCCGGTGGTCTGCGAGTGCAACGACGGCGGGCTCAACCGCATCCAGGTGAGAGCGGTGGGACGGGAGCAGGTCTTTGCCGCCCTGGCCGCCGCTTCCCCCGACTTTGACGAGGGGGATGTGGGCGCGGGCAAGGGCATGGTGTGCCACGGGCTCAAGGGGGGCATCGGCTCCGCCTCCCGTCGTCTGACGCTGAACGGGCGGGACTACACGCTGGGCGCGCTGGTGCTGGCCAACCACGGCCGTCTGGCCGACCTCACCATCGACGGACGGCGGGTGGGGCTGGAGATCACCCCGGAGAAGGCCGCCCGGGAATCCGATGTGGGCTCCTGCATCGTGATCCTGGCTACCGATCTGCCTCTGGACAGCCGCCAGCTGGGCCGGGTGGCCCGCCGGGCATCGGTGGGCCTGGCCAGGCTGGGCTCCTTCATCGGCCACGGCAGCGGCGAGGTCTTTCTGGCCTTCTCCACCGCCAACGCCTTCGATCCCAGAGAAAAAGCGGCCACCCGCACGGTGACCGCCTTTCACGAAAACAAAATGGATCTGCCCTTCCGGGCCGCCGCCGAGTGTACGGAGGAGGCTGTCCTCAACTGCCTCTACACCGCCCATACCGTTACCGGCTGGGACGGGAAACCCGTCTACTCGTTCCTTTCTTTCGAACAAGAAAAGAACGAGAGAAAACTTTGACAGGCTCCGTCCCCCTGTTTCGGAGCCGCCGGGAAAAGCTGCGGCACACAGAAACGGCCCACTGCTGTCTGATCTCGCACCGGGTCACTGAAAGCGGTCTGTGAGCTCGTTCCAGAGCTCCACCGCCTTGAAGCGGACCACATAGCCCTCGTCCTCCCCGGTCACCAGGCACACCTGATCCTCACTGAAGCCCTCCGCCCGCTCCGACACCGTCTCGGTGACCGAACCCAGGCACAGGGGCGGAAAGACCACGCACCACCAGTTGCGGCCCTCCCCCTCCCCCAGGGTGATCTTCAGCGCGGTATAGCGTCCGGCGGGCAGGGCGAAGTCCGGGTAGCGCTTGGTAGGGAACCAGGCGTCGTCCTCCAGCTCGGCCGTGACAGCCGCGCCGTCCGATGCCTGCGCCCCCGCCCGGGCCAGCTCCTCCAGATGGGTCGCCAGCACCCGTCCGGCCTCCTCCTGGTCGGAGATCCCCTCCAGCCAAGGCCCGGCCTTCTCCAGCACCGCATCCCGCACCCGCAGCTTGGCGGCCTGATCCTCCACCGAGTCTGATGCCCCGATCACATGGAGCCGCACCACCCGCCCCGCCAGAGCGGACTGCTGTCCGGAAAGCCAGGTGCCGATCAGCGCCGCCAGAGCCACACCCAGCAGCAGGGCCAGCTCCCAGCGATAAAACCGATTTTTCTTCTCATGTACCAAAATGGACACACCTTTCTATGTGAGGTGTGTCCATTCTTCCCTTTTTGAGGAGAATTATTCCGTTTTAGAGCGTTTGAGCCAAAAAAGTGTCCCGGCAGAGGGGCTTGACCAGCTCATAGCCCCGCCGGGCGGCCTCCCGGGTGTCAAAGAGGCCGAACACGGTGGGGCCGGTGCCGCTCATACTGGCCCCCAGCGCGCCCCCGTGGAGCATGGCCTGCTTCAGCTCCTCCACCCGCTCCCGCCGCCGGACAGGCAGCACCTCTTCAAAGACGTTGAAAAGCCTCCGGGCCACACCGGTCAGGTCCCCCGCCTCCAGGGCGGAGAGCATCCCCGCAGTGTCCGGGTGGCAGCGCAGCCGCTGGCTGTCCAGACGGCGGAAGAGCTCCGGTGTGGAGACGGAGAAACCTGGCTTGGCCAGCACCGTCCAGCAGTTGGGCAGAGACGGGAGTGGCGTGACCGCCTCCCCCCGGCCCTCGGCCAGGGCGGTTCCGCCCAGAACACAGTAGGGCACATCGGAGCCGACCCCCTCGCCGATCCGGGCCAGCGCCTCTGGCGTCAGTTCCAGTCCCAGCAGCTCATTGAGGCCCCGGAGAACGGCGGCGGCATCCGAGCTGCCTCCCGCCATCCCAGCACACACCGGCACCCGCTTTTTCAGGGTGATGTTCAGATGTCCGAAGTCCGCTCCGGTGGCCTCCGCCAGCTTTTTCGCCGCGATGGCGGCCAGGTTCCGGTCATCCGCCGGCAGAAAGCCCAAATTGGTGGACAGGGAGATCCCCTCTCCCGGCACGGTCTCCAGAATAAGTGTATCCGTCAGGGAGACCGACTGCATCACCATCTTCATCTCATGGTATCCGTCGGGACGCCTGCCCAGCACATCCAGAGTCAGATTCAGTTTCGCGGGGGCCTGTACAGTCATGGAAGGCATGCTCTTCTCCTTTAGCGGATCCTCCGGGCTTCTAAATAAAAGCGCTTGTCGTTGGCCTGGCCCATGGAAAAGGTCTTGCGCGGCAGTACGCCGTCGTGAATCACGGTGGGGAACAGCTCGTCCTTGCCCATGGGAGGCAGCAGGAATGCCATATTGCCGCTGCGGCGGCCCAGGTCCTGAGCCACATCGGCGCCGTGGATGTAGTCGATGCTGCCGCCGTGCTCTTTGACATAGCCGTCCAGAAAGGTCTGGAGCGTGGCCGCCGGGAGCTGCTGCTCCGGGCTGGGCACCGTCACCGCGCCCTCTCCCCCAGCCCAGACATAGCGGAGAACGTGGCCCGCCCCTTCCCCGTTATGAGAACTGGGAAAAGACTGCCGTAGAGAAGCCAGCAAGTCTTTTCCATTGACATCAAACACCACACGGTGGATCGGCTCAAATTCCAGAGAATCATCGTGAAGGTCAACTACTTCACACAGTGCGTAACGAGAGGGCAGTTCGGCCCAGTGGGCGGGGTCCGTGAGCCGCTTCTGGCGCTCATAGCACTCCCGGGCGGTGGCCAGGGAATGGTTGCCGTCTCCCACGGCGAACTGGAGGACCGGGATCCCCGGCTCCAGGCCGTACCGGGCCTGGAACGCCGCCGGGTCAAACAGGGCCCGCAGCGCCGCCGCCGTCCGGGCGGCGCTCGCCTCATCCAGCAGCCAGCCGGTCAGATGGCCGCCTTCCTCCATGAGGTCGAAATCGTAGAGCAGCTCCATGCTGCCCTTCCGTTCGCCCAGGGGCTCGATCACCGTCTGTTCCGGGTCGTCGCACAGGAGCATGATGTGGGGCAGCTCGATGGGGGCGTTCTTCCGCACCGCCACCCGGGGCGGGATGCGGCTCATGACGGTCCCCTCGGTGGCCCGGACAGCCGAGGGAGCGCCGGGCTCGTAGTCGTACTGCTCCAGATCCACCTTGCCCACCAGGCCCCGGCGCACCTTCCCGTTTTTCAGGGTGCGCTCCACGTAGATAAGAGCCCCGGGCAGCGTGCGGAAGCGGCCCTCCCGGAGATAGCGGGTCATGGTGTTGTTGATCTCCATGATGTCGGTCTCCACGTTGGGGCCGTCCAGGCAGCTCTCGGGCAGGATGAGGCGCAGAGCCGAGGGGGCGGAGCCCACGAACTCCTCCACCCGCTGCCAGTATTCCGGCTGTGAGGTGTACTGGTCGCAGGCCACCACGGACCACTTGGTGTATTCGCATTCCACCGGCAGCAGGATGTCTGCGGGGGAGAAGGCCAGCCCTTCAAACAGTTCGGACATATACAGTCAGCTCCTTTTCAGGAGGCGTCAGGCCTCGCCCCGCCCCTGCTTCTTTTTCAGATTGGTGAGGAAGTTATCCAGCCGGGTCAGCGCCTCGGCGATGTCTTTCATGGAGGTGGCATAGCAGCAGCGGACAAAGCCCTCGCCGCCGGGACCGAAGGCCGCGCCGGAGATGACGGCCACCTTCTCCTCCATGAGAAACCGCTCGCAGAACTCGTCTGAGCTGAGGCCTGTCCCTCGGATGTCGGGGAATACGTAAAAAGCGCCCCTGGGCTCGTGGCAGGGCAGGCCGATCCGGCGCAGGCCCTCCACCAGGTAGCGGCGGCGGCCGTCGTACTCGTCCCGCATCTTCTCGATGTCCCGGTCGCCGTTCTGCATGGCCTCGATGGCGGCGTACTGGCTGGTGGTGGGTGCTGACATGATGCCGAACTGGTGGAGCTTGAGCATCTGCTTGATGATGGGGGCCGGTCCGCAGACATAGCCCATGCGCCACCCGGTCATGGCGTGGCTCTTGGAGAAGCCGTTGACCACCACCGTCCGGTCATAGAGCTCGGGCAGGTTGGCCGGAGAAAAGTGGTGCTGGCCATAGGTCAGCTCGGCGTAGATCTCGTCGGAGAGGAGCATCACGCCGGTGCCCCGGAGCACCTCGGCCAGGGCCTCGTAGTCCGCCTTTTCCATGATGCCGCCGGTGGGGTTGTTGGGGAAAGGCACCACCACCAGCTTGGTTTTGGGGGTGAGGCAGGATTTCAGCAGCTCGGGGGTGAGCTTGAACTCATCCTCCACCCGCGTCTCGGCCAGCACGGCCTTGGCGCCAGTCATCTGCGCCAGCGGGGCATAGCAAACGAAGGAGGGCACAGGGATGATGACCTCGTCCCCCGGGTTCAGAAGGGCCCGCATGGTCATGTCGATGGCCTCGCTGCCGCCCACGGTGACGATCATCTGGGTGGCGAAGTCGTATTTCAGGTCAAAACGGCGCTCCAGATAGGAGGCAATGTCCCGCCGCAGACCGGCCATGCCGGCGTTGGAGGTGTACTTGGTGAATCCCTTCTCCAACGAGTAGATGCCCGCGTCCCGGATGTGCCAGGGGGTAACGAAGTCGGGCTCGCCCACGCCAAGGGAGATGGCGTCCTTCATCTCCTCCAGGATGTCGAAGAAGCGCCGGATACCGGAAGGCCGGAGCTCCTTGACCCGCTCCGAGAGGATCGAATCGTAATTCATACGAAAATCCACTCCTTCTCCTGCTCTTCCCTCTTTTCAAAGATCAGGTGGTTCTCTTTATACTTGCGCAGAATGAAGTGGGTGGCAGTACCGGTGACATCTTCCAGGGTGGCCAGCTTCTCCCCCACAAAATGGGCCACTTCCTTGAGGGTGCGGCCCGAGATGATGACGGTCAGATCAAACGCGCCCGACATGAGGTACACGCTCTCCACCTCGTCATACTGGTAGATGCGCTCGGCCACCCGGTCAAAGCCCTCTCCGCGCTGAGGGGTCACCTTGACCTCAATGAGGGCCGTGACAGCCTCCCGATGGGTGCGGTCCCAGTCCACCACCGCCTGATAGCCCAGAATGATCTTTTCATCCTCATATCGCTTGATGGCGGCCTCGACCTCCTCCACCGTCATGCCGGTCATGGATGCCAGCTGATCGCGGGTCAGGGTGCAGTCGCTCTCCAAAAGCTGAAGCAATTTTGCCATACTGATTTCCTCCCATCCTTGAGACGATTTGGGTTTATTATAGTCCCCGCTTCCGGGGAAAAGCAACCTTACAGTCAAATTTTTGCATCTTCAACTTTCATAAAGAAAAACAAAATATTGACTTTCATAAAATTAAATGTTATCTTTTATATTATAAAAGCACTTAGGAAACGGAGGTGCGTGTTCCCATGGAAATACTCCCGGACTGGATGGCCGCGCTGGAGGAGGAGGACCTGGCCTTTATCCGCAGCTTTGTCCTCTGCTCCGGCTCCCTGAAGGAGGCGGCCGCCCTGTATGGCGTGACCTACCCCACCGTGCGCCTGCGGCTGGACCGGCTCATCCAGAAAATCAAACTGGGCGAGGACCGGGCTCAGGACCCCTATGTGGCGCTGGTGAAGCGGCTGGCCGTCAACGACAAGCTGGACTTCGACACCGCCAAGCTCCTCATTCAGGAATATCGAAAACAAAAGGAGGACCTGTAACATGCAGATCACAGCCGCTCTTCTGATCCCCGCGCTTTTGATTTACCTGGGGATTCCCACCGCCCTGTTTGGCATCCTGGAATACTTCCTGTCCAGGACCGAAAGCCCCTGGCCAGGGCGGGTGCTTCCGATCTTGTCCGCTCTGTGCTCCGTGGGCGGCGATCTCCTTCTGCTGTTCAATCTTGCCTCCCAAAATCTGCCGGCCGCCTTCCTGAGCCTGGCCGGGAGTCTCCTCATTTTGAACATCCCAACCCTGGTCTTTCTGCTGATCTACCGCACCACCCGGAAACGGTTTATTGAAAAAAAGGACCTGGACAAGATGAATATCCAGGACCTGTGACACGCCTCAGTAGGTGTGGTCACAGATCTCCCGAATCTTGGCCTGGATGGCTTTGAGATCCTCAAAGGTCTCGGGGCGGCGGCGGGGGTCCCGCAGAATGGCCGCCGGATGATAGAGGGCCGTGCGCAAAATGCCGTCCCTCTCAAACCACTGGCCGTGCTCCCGGGTGATCTTGAAGTCGTCCCGAATGTATTTCATCGCCGCAATCCGGCCCAGGCAGATGATGATCTTGGGCTGGATCAATCTGATCTGCGTCTCCAGCCACTGAGAACACGCCTCCTGCTCAATGTTCAGCGGGTCCCGGTTCTGGGGCGGGCGGCACTTGACCATGTTGGCGATATAAATGTTTTTCTCCCGGCTCAGATCGATGATCTCCAGCATGTCGTCCAGCAGCTTGCCCCCCCGGCCCACGAAGGGACGGCCGGTCAGATCCTCCTGCTCGCCGGGGCCCTCTCCGATACACAGGACCTCCGCCTGGGGATTTCCCTCCCCAAAGACCACGTTGGTGCGGGTTTCCGCCAGAGCGCAGCGGCGGCAGTTCAGGCACTCGCCGCGCAGAGACTCCCACTCGTTCATATCCTCTCCCCCTTTGTGTTTATGAACATTGTACCACACACAAAGGCCGTTGGAAAGTTGGGATTCTGTGTAAATTCACCATTGTAATTTGATAAAGTTCTGCGTATAATAACACCAAATAAAAGCGATGAAGGAGACCGTTCCTCGGGCGTGCCGACAGGAAATACGGGTCACCGACTGAGAGCCCGTTCCGGCAAAGAGAGGCAGCGCAACACTCCGGAGCCCGCGGTTCGAGGCCGAGAGGCGTCAGGGCCGTGCGTCCTCCCACGTTACGGGAAAAGAGTGGCCGCTTCAATGGTGAGGCGGCAAGCCTGGGTGGTACCGCGGAATATTTCCGTCCCGAAGCTGTGTAGCAACAGCTTCGGGACTTTTTTCGTCTCAGGCTCCATTCTTTTCGGTTCCCGGCGAAGGGGCCGGGCCGAGTCATAAGGTGTGATCCCCATGAAAAAAATGAGCGGAATCCCGACCGAGACCTTCACCCCCCTGAAAACCCTTTGCCCTGCGGCCCTGCCGGACCGCCCCGTCACCGTGCGGGGCATGGTCCACGCCCTCAGAAAGCTGGGCGGCATCACCTTCCTCACCCTCCGGGGCCCCGAGCGGGTGCTCCAGTGCGTCTTTGCCCAGGACGCCGCGCTCCGGGACGTCACCGAGGAGTGCGCCGTGGCGGTGACCGGCGTTCTCCGGGCCGAGGAGCGCGCCCCCGGCGGCATGGAACTGGCAGCGGAGACGCTGACCGTTCTCTCCCGGCCTGCCGCCCCTCTCCCCGTCCCCGTGTCCAAATGGAAGCTGGATCTGAACCTGGACACCGAGCTGGCCCTGCGGCCGGTGGTGCTCCGCAACCTGCGGCAGCGCTCTGTGTTCCGGGTGCAGGAGGCCCTGGCCAGGGCCTTCCGGGACACCCTCCACGCAGACGGCTTCACCGAGATCCGCACACCCAAGATCGTCCACGCCGGGGCGGAGGGCGGCTCCAACATCTTTCGGCTGGACTATTTCGGCCGCAAGGCGTTTCTGGCCCAGTCCCCCCAGTTTTACAAGCAGATGATGATAGGAGTCTATGAAAAGGTCTTTGAGGTGGCCCCCGTCTTTCGGGCGGAGAAGCACTCCACCCCCCGCCACCTGAACGAATACACCTCCATGGACTTTGAGATGGGCTTTCTCGACTCCTTTTACGACATCATGGAGGTGGAGACCCGGTTCCTTCAAAACGCCGTGAAACTGCTCTCGGCGGAGTACGCCGCCGATCTCGCCCGCCTCGGGGTCGAGCTGCCCGGCGTGTCGGCCATCCCCGTGCTCCGCTTCGACGAGGCCAAACAGCTGGCGGCGGAGGAATACCACCGCCCCATCCGGGACCCCTACGACCTGGAGCCGGAGGAGGAGCACAACATCGGCCGCTATGCCAAAGAGAAATTGGGCTCCGACTTTGTATTTGTCACCCACTACCCGAGCAAAAAGCGCCCCTTTTACGCCATGGACGACCCGGAAAACCCCAAATACACGCTCTCCTTTGACCTGCTGTTCCGGGGCGTGGAGGTCACCACCGGCGGCCAGCGCATCCACGACTATCAGGAGCAGGTGGACAAGATGCTCGCCCGGGGGATGCACCCGGAGGAGTTTGAGAGCTACCTCATGATCCACCGGGCGGGCATGCCCCCCCACGGCGGGCTGGGCATCGGGCTGGAACGGCTCACCGCCCGCCTGTGCGGGCTGGACAACGTCCGCCGCGCCTGCCTCTTTCCCCGGGATCTCAGCCGGCTGGAGCCGTGAGCAAACAAGGAGGTATTTGAATGAAGATCACAGAAGAAATGGTGGACTACATCTCCGTCCTCTCCCGGCTGAGACTGCCGGAGGAGGAGCGGGGCGCAATGACCGCAGAGCTGGAGCGGATCGTCTCCTATATGGATGTGCTGGAGTCCTTGGACACCACAGGCGTGGAGCCGCTGAGCCATGTATTTCCGGTGAAAAACGTCATGCGGCCCGACCGGGTGGTCCCCTCCTGGCCCCGGGCCGACCTGCTCTGGAACGCCCCCGGGCACGACGATGAGGCGTTCCTGGTCCCGAAGGCGGTGGAGTGAGATGAAAAACACACCGCTGTGCGCGCTGACCGCGCTGGAGCTGGGCGCGGCCCTGCATGGGGGCGAGGTCTCCCCCGCCGACGTCCTGGAGGCGGCCCGGGAGCGCATCCGCGCCTGCCAGCCCGAGAACAACGCCTTTATCACCGTCACTGCCAACTCCGTTCCGGCGGGAGAACCGGCGGACGGCCCGCTGGCCGGGGTTCCCATGGCACTGAAGGACAACATCTGCACCCGGGGAGTGATGACCTCCTGCGCCAGCAAAATGCTGGGCGGCTTCCAGCCCCCCTACGACGCCACTGTGGCGGAAAAGCTGACCCGGGCGGGGGCCGTGTGCCTGGGCAAGCTCAACATGGATGAATTCGCCATGGGCTCCACCTCGGAGACCTCCTTTTACGGGGCCGTCAAAAACCCCTGGGATCTGACCCGGGCCCCCGGCGGCTCTTCGGGCGGCGCGGCGGCCGCCGTAGCCGCCGGAGAGATCTGGTACGCCATCGGCTCGGACACCGGCGGCTCCATCCGCCAGCCCGCGTCCTACTGCGGCGTCACCGGCATGAAGCCCACCTACGGCACTGTCAGCCGCTACGGCCTCATCGCCTACGCCTCTTCCCTGGATCAGATGGGCCCCATCGCCCGCTCCGCCGCCGACTGCGCCGCGGTGCTGGACCTCATTCAAGGCAAGGACCCCAGGGACGGCACCAGTCTGGAGGGCAGCTACGGAACGCTGCTGCGCTCCCTCACCGGAGAGGTAGGGGGACTGAAGATCGGCCTCCCCGCCCAGTGCTTCGGGGACGGGCTGGACCCGGAGGTGCGCAGAGCCGTACTGGCCGCGGCGGATGCGCTCCGCAGCCGGGGGGCCGTGGTGGAGGAGTTCTCCCTCCCCGTCATGGACTATGTGGTGCCCACCTACTATATCATCGCCTGCGCCGAGGCCAGCAGCAACCTCTCCCGGTTTGACGGCGTGAAGTACGGCTGGAGAGCCGAGGGATATGAGGATCTCACCGACCTCTACCGCAGGACCCGGACCGAGGGCTTCGGCGAGGAGGTCAAGCGGCGCATCCTGCTGGGCACCTTCGTCCTCTCCACCGGCTACTACGACGCCTACTACAAAAAGGCGCTCCAGGCCAAGGCCGTCATCCGGAAAGCCTACGACGAGGCGTTTCAAAAGTATGACGTTTTGCTCACTCCCGTGGCCCCCTCCACCGCGCCCAAGCTGGGGGAGAGCCTGTCCGACCCGCTGAAGATGTACCTCTCCGACATCTACACGGTCCCCCTCAACCTGGCGGGGCTGCCCGGGATCTCAGTCCCCTGCGGATTTGACAGTCAGGGCCTGCCCATCGGTGCCCAGCTCATCGGCCCCGCCCTCGGCGACGGCGTCATTCTGAATGCCGCCCACGCCTTCCAGCTGGAGACCGACTTCCACAGACAAACCCCTGCCCGGAAAGGAGGCGCCGCGGTATGACCTGGGAAACTGTCATCGGCCTGGAGACCCACGTGGAGCTGGCCACCAAAACCAAGATCTTCTGCTCCTGCACCACTGCCTTCGGCGGCGAGGCCAACACCCACTGCTGCCCGGTGTGCACCGGAATGCCCGGCACCCTCCCCGTCCTCAACGAATCCGTGCTGGAGTTTGCGGTCAAGGCCGGGCTGGCCCTCAACGGCGACATCACCCGCTTCTGCCGGTTCGACCGGAAGAACTACTTCTACCCAGACCTGCCCAAGGCCTATCAGATCAGTCAGCTCTACCTCCCCATTGTCCGGGACGGCAGGGTGCCCATCCGCACCCCCTCCGGGCTGGAGAAGGTCATCCGCATCCACGAGCTTCACATGGAGGAGGACGCGGGCAAGCTGGTCCACGACCCCTGGCTGGACCAGACCAAATGCGACTACAACCGCTGCGGCGTCCCCCTCATCGAGATCGTCACCGAGCCCGACTTCCGCTCCGCCGAGGAGGTGGTGGCCTATCTGGAGAAGCTGCGCTCCACGCTGCAGTACCTGGGCGTCTCCGACTGCAAGATGCAGGAGGGCTCCCTGCGGTGCGACGTGAACCTGTCGGTACGCCCCGCCGGCTCGGAGGAACTGGGCACCCGCACAGAGATGAAGAACCTCAACTCCTTTAAAGCCATTTCCCGCTCCATCGCCTATGAGACCCGTCGGCAGATCGAGCTCATCGAGGAGGGCAAACGGGTCATCCAGGAGACCCGGCGCTGGGACGACAACAAGGACGCCACTTTCGCCATGCGCTCCAAGGAGAACGCCCAGGACTACCGCTACTTCCCCGAGCCGGACATCCCGCCTCTGGAGCTGTCCGAGGAATATCTGGACCACCTCCGGGCCGGGCTGCCCGAGATGGCGGAGGAGAAAATGACCCGCTACCAGGCGGACTACGGCCTGCCGGAGTACGACGCCCAGATGCTCACCGGCCAAAAGGCCCTGGCCGACTTCTTCGAATCCACGGTGGCTCTGGGTGCCGACCCCAAGCAGGCCGCCAACTGGATCATGGGGCAGGTGCTGGGACAGCTTTCCGCCCGGGGCCTGGAGGCAAAGGACATGAAGCTCTCCCCCAGGACCCTGGTTCACCTCATCGAGCTGGTGCGGACGGGCAAGCTCAACCGCAACACCGCCGTCAAAGTCTTTGAGGCCGTCTTCGCCGACGACGGCGATGTGGACGGCTACGTCAAGGCACACGGCCTGGAGCAGATCAGTGACCCCGGTGCGGTGGCCGGCGCGGTGGAGGCCGCCTTCGCGGCCAACCCCCAGTCGGTGGCAGACTTTCACTCCGGCAAGGAGAAAGCCTTCGGCTTCCTGGTGGGCCAGGTCATGCGCCAGCTCAAGGGCAGGGCCGACCCCAAGGCGGTCAACGAGGCGGTGCGAAAGAAACTGGACGAGGCAAAATGCGGGCTTGACAAATAACGGAAAAGGTTTTAAAATGACTTTAATGTGATGAAGGGAAGAAGGCATTTCCAGCGTCCTCAGAGAATTGGCGGTCGGTGCGAGCCAACGGGTGAGCAGAAATGCGAATACTGGTCCCTGAGCTGTTCGGCTGAACCCGCTGGGAAGTAGGCCGGATCGTCTGACCCCGTTACCGGTCATGGCCTTGTTGGAGGCCACAAGGGCCGACTGGGCAACCGGCGGCTGAAGCAGGGTGGTACCGCGTCTTACACGCCCCTGACCAGATTTGGTCAGGGGCGTTTTTTTGTCCCCTGACACGCAAGGAGGAAATCGATCATGAAGCAAGGTTTTGAGAAGTACATCCCCTTCGTCCCCCTCAAGCGCCCCCGCCGCTCCTGGCCCGACAAGGAGCTCAAGCAGGCCCCCGTCTGGTGCTCGGTGGATCTGCGGGACGGCAACCAGGCACTGGTGGACCCCATGAACGTGGAGGAAAAGCTGGAGTTCTTTCATACGCTGGTGGACATCGGCGTCAAGGAGATCGAGGTGGGCTTCCCCTCCGCCTCCGAGGTGGAGTACGACTTCTGCCGCACCCTCATTGAGGGCGGCCACATTCCGGACGACGTGACCATTCAGGTCCTGGTCCAGGCCCGGCCCCACCTCATCACCAGGACCTTTGAGGCCATTGAGGGGGCCAAACACGTCATTTTCCACTTCTACAACTCCACCTCCACCCTCCAGCGGAAAGTGGTCTTTCACACCGACGTCCAGGGCGTAAAGCAGATCGCCGTGGACGCCGCCGAGCTGATTTACGACATGGCCCAGCCGGTGATCGCCTCGGGCATGGACCTCCGGTACGAGTACTCCCCCGAGTCCTTCATGGGCACCGAGATGGACGCCGCCGCCGAGATCTGCGCCGCCGTGCTGGACGCTCTCCACGCCGACGCCGCCAAGCCCGTCATCCTCAACCTGCCCACCACCGTGGAGAACTGCATGCCCAACTACTTTGCCGACGAGATCGAGTACTTCATTGAGAAGCTCCCCGGCCGGGAGCGGGCCATCCTCTCTCTCCACCCCCACAACGACCGGGGCGAGGGCGTGGCCACCGCCGAGATGGGCCTGCTGGCCGGAGCCGACCGGGTGGAGGCCACCCTCTTTGGAAACGGCGAGCGCACCGGCAACGTGGACATGGTGACCCTGGCCCTCAACCTCTACACCCAGGGCGTGGACCCCCGGCTGGACTTCTCCCAGATCAACCGCATCCGGGACGTGTACGAGCGCTGCACCAAGATGAAGATCGGCCCCCGCCAGCCCTATGTGGGCGAGCTGGTGTTCACCGCCTTCTCCGGCTCCCATCAGGACGCCATCAACAAGGGCACCCAGTACATGCGCCAGAGCGGCAGCCCATTCTGGGAGATCCCCTACCTCCCCATCGACCCCGCCGACGTGGGACGGGAATATGAGCCCATCGTCCGCATCAACAGCCAGTCGGGCAAGGGCGGTGCCGCCTTCGTCATGCAGCAGAACTTCGGCTACGACCTGCCCAAGTCCATGCAGCCGGAATTCGGCCGCATCGTCCAGGCCGAGACCGAACGGGCGGGCACCGAGCTCCCCCCCCAGCGCATTTTCGAGCTCTTCCGGGAAAACTACATCGCCGCCACCGCCCCCTATCAGCTCCTCCGTCACTCCTTTGCGGAGACAGTGGAGGAAAATGGCGCCTCCCACGTCCGGTTCACCGGCACCCTTCGCCACACCGACACTGTCTTTGATGTCACCGGCGAGGGCAACGGCCCCATCGACGCCTTCTTCAACGCCATCCACGGCCAGAAGATGGACCGCTTCACCTTTGTGGACTACAAGGAGCACGCCGTGCAGAGCGGCTCCGACTCCATGGCTGTGGCCTACATCCAGCTCCGGGACGAGACCGGGCGGGACATTTTTGGCGTCGGCATGGATCACAACATCAATTTGGCCCCCCTGCGCGGCATCCTCTCCGCCATCAACCGGGCCTGGCAGACCCGCCACCGGGGCTGATTTGACAGCACGCCTGCAAGACGAAAAAGTTTTCCTTCATTTTTGCAATATATCTTGCATTTTCCTTTTCCCGGGCATATACTATGGATAAGGATAGGGGCCTTGAAACGGCCCTTGGGGAAAGGAGCGTTTCCTGATGTATGCAATTCGTTTTGGAGGGATCGAACTCCCCGCTTCCACGCAGAGTGAGGTCTTGCAGATGGCCGGCTCGGACAGCGGTTTTCCCACTGCGGAAGAGCGGCGGGCCCGCCGGGCGGAGCGTCTGGCCGAGCTCCGGTTCCGCAGGATGAAGGGATATCCCGTCTCCCTGGCGGAGCGCTGGATGGCCTTTTGGCGGACATAAACGCAAATGAAACACGGTCCTGCTGAGTGAACCTCAGCAGGGCCGTGTTTTGTTCCGCCGAAAAGAGCCGCAGGCAGGAAAACGATCTGCCGTTTTCCCCGGCCCCGGTCAATGCTTGCCGTTCAGCAGGGAAACGCCCGCACAGGCAAGGCCAATACCAAGCAGGGAAAAGGCAGACGGTGAAGTGATCTTGTCAAGCGCGGAAAGGACCGTAACTGCAACGCCCATGGCCACGGGTATTGCTTTCAGGATTACCTGGATCGTCTCTGCAACGGAACTCTGCTCCTGCACTTTTCCCTTTGTTTTACTCTGCATCAGCTCATCCACCGATACACCCAGGATCTCCGCCAATTTTGGAAGAGAGTTGACATCAGGGCAGGATATGTCCCTCTCCCATTTTGATACGGCTTTGTCCGTGACCCCCATCTGTTCCGCCAATTCGAGCTGGGTCATTTCCTGACTTTTTCTCAAGGATGAAATCATCATTCCAAGCGTACCATTCTTCATACTGTCATTTTCTCCTCTCGCCTTGATGATTTCATGATAGCCGCCCGCTTGTCATAACTCAACCGACCATCAGTTTCGCTGCGTCGCCGGGTGGTTTACCTGCAGTCTCCTTCCAAACAGCCGCGCTCAGCGCAGGATCTGCACCCCCGCAGATCCTTTTGAGCCAGTATAACATTCTTGGAAAAAACTATAAATGTGGCGGACAACTCCGGTCCGCCCCTGCGGGAATACCGTGTCTCTCGCAGGGGCGGTCTGAGATCGCCCGCTTTTTCCTTTCTTGTATGAGTCTCTTACAGCTCCGACAGCTTCTCCCGGATGCGGCGGCCCATCTCCCGGGTTCCGATGCTGCTCTCCCCCTGCCTGGCGATGTCGGGGGTCCGCCAGCCCTCGGCCAGGACCGCGTCCACAGCCTGCTCGATGGCCTGTGCCTCCTCGGCCCGCTGGAAGGAGTAACGGAGCATCATGGCCACCGACAGAATGGTGGCGATGGGGTTTGCCTTGTCCTGTCCGGCGATGTCGGGGGCAGAGCCGTGGATGGGCTCATAAAGCCCGGGAGCGCCGTCGCCGATGGAGGCGGAGGGCAGCAGGCCGATGGAGCCGGTGACCATGCTGGCCTCGTCGGAGAGGATGTCGCCAAACATGTTTTCGGTCACCACCACGTCGAACTGGCCCGGATCCCGCACCAGCTGCATGGCACAGTTGTCCACCAGCACGTCCTCGTAGGCCACGTCGGGATATTCCGCCGCCAGGCGGTGCATGACGCTCCGCCACAGCCGGGAGGTCTCCAGCACATTGGCCTTGTCCACACTGGACACCTTGTGCCGGCGGAGACGGGCCAGCTCAAAGGCCCGACGGCCGATCCGCTCGATCTCCTTTTCCGAGTAGGCCATCAGATCGGTGCATTCGGTGCCCCGATCCTCAGTCTCATACCGGCCCCGCTGGCCGAAGTAGATCCCGCCGGTGAGCTCCCGGACCATCATGAGGTCGATGCCCTTTTCCGCCGTCTCCTTTTTCAGCGGACTGGCCTCCGCCATGGCGGGACGCAGGGTGGCCGGGCGGAGGTTGGCATACAGCCCCAGGTCCTTGCGGATCGCCAGAAGGGCGGTCTCCGGGCGCTGCTCGGCGGGCTTGTCGGCCCCCCACCTGGGGCCGCCCACCGCCCCCAGCAGGACGGCGTCGCAGGCACGGCACCGCTCCGCCGTGCCGTCGGGATAGCTCTTCCCCACCGCGTCGGTGGCACAGCCGCCCAGCAGCACGTCCACATACTCCACATGATGGCCGAACTTGGCCGCCGCCGCGTCCAGCACGCCCACGGCCTCGTTCACCACCTCGGGGCCGATGCCGTCGCCCCGGATGAGCGCAATTTTATAATTCATTTCGCCACACCTCTCGCCTTCAGGGAATTGAGCAGTCCCCCGCTCCGGATGATGCCGTCGATGAAGGCCGGGAAAGGGGCCGCCTGCCAAGACTTGCCCGCAGTCTCGTCCGTGATGATCCCGGTGGCGAAGTCCACATCCACGGTGTCCCCCGCCGAGATGCCGTCCACCGCCTCTGGACACTCCAGAATGGGAAAGCCGATGTTGATGGCGTTGCGGTAGAAGATGCGGGCAAAGCTCCTGGCAATGACGCACTTCACCCCGCAGGACTGGATGGCCAGGGGGGCGTGCTCCCGGGAGGAACCGCAGCCGAAGTTGGCGCCACCCACAATGATGTCTCCGGCCTCCACGGTGGAGGCAAAAGCGGGGTCTATGTCCTCCATGCAGTGGGAGGCCAGCGCCTTGGGATCCGGGTCGTTCAGGTGCCGGGCGGGAATGATGACGTCGGTGTCCACGTTGTCGCCGTACTGATATAGTTTCATGACTGCTCCGTCCTTTCGCTGCTCTTGATAGAAGTTTCGGCTCCCCTGCTCAGGAGAGGGCGGCCGGGTCGATGATGGCGCCGGCCACCGCGGAGGCGGCAGCCACGGCGGGGCTGGCCAGAATGATTTCCGAGCTCACGGGGCCCATGCGGCCCACAAAATTCCGGTTGGTGGTGGACACACACCGCTCCCCGTCCGCCAGCACGCCCATGTGTCCGCCCAGGCAGGGCCCGCAGGTGGGGGTGGAGACGGCGCAGCCGGAGGTGATAAAGGTCTCGATGTAACCCGCCTTCATGGCGTCCATGTAGATCTGCTGGGTGGCGGGAATGACGATGCACCGCACCCCGTCCCGGACCTTCCGTCCAGCCAGGATGGCGGCGGCCTCCGCCAGATCTTTCAGGCGTCCGTTGGTGCAGGAGCCGATGACTACCTGCTGCACCCCCATGCCCGCCGCTTCATCCACCGTCCTGGTGTTGGAAGGCAGGTGGGGCAGGGCCACGGTGGGCCGGAGGGCGGACAGGTCGATGACCACCTCCCGGTCATAGACGGCATCGGGATCGGCCTCAAAGGCCTCCCAAGGGCGGTCCACCCTGTCCTTCAGGTAGGCCCGGGTCTGCTCGTCCACGGGAAAGATGCCGTTCTTGGCCCCCGCTTCGATGGCCATGTTTGAGATGGTAAAGCGGTCGTCCATGGTCAGTTCGGCCACCCCTTCCCCGGCAAACTCCAGGGACTGGTAGAGGGCCCCGTCCACCCCGATGAGGCCGATGAGATGGAGAACCACGTCCTTGCCGCCCACATAGGGGGGCAGCTTTCCGGTCAGCACCACCCGAATGGCGGCGGGCACCTTGAACCAGGCAAGCCCCGTGGCCATGCCGGCAGCCATGTCGGTGGAGCCCACGCCGGTGGAGAACGCGCCCAGCGCGCCGTAGGTGCAGGTGTGGGAGTCAGCCCCGATGATGACCTCGCCGGGGGCGGTGAGGCCCTTTTCGGGCAACAGAGCGTGCTCGATGCCCACCTGTCCCACGTCGTAGAAATGGGTGATGTCGAACCGCCGGGCAAAGCTCCGCGCCTGGGCGCAGAGCTGGGCGGACTTGATGTCCTTGCAGGGGGTGGAGTGGTCCAGGACGATGGCGATCCGGTCCCGGTCAAAGACCTGGGTCAGCCCCGCCTTCTCAAATTCCGTGATCGCCACAGGGGTGGTGATGTCGTTGCCCAGCACAAGGTCCAGCTTCGCCTCGATCAGCTGTCCCGCCCGCACCGCCTCCACGCCCGCGTGTTTTGCCAGGATCTTCTGGGTCATGGTCATTCCCATATTCGGTCCCTCCCTTTCTGTTGGCTCCAGTATGGCATTTTTTCTTGCATAAGAATGTAGCACGTGATACAATTTTGCCGAGGTGAGGCATATGAAGCAAGACTGGGCCCCCTTGGCCGAGGGCCGCCAGCCGAGGGCCTTTGCCCCGGGGCAGATGATCTATCTCCAGGGGACGGAGGCCGACGGGTTCTTCTATTTGCTGGAGGGCACCGCCAAAAGCTACATCAGCTCTCCGGAGGGTTCCGAGCGGCTGCTCGCCCTCCACGCCCCGGGGGATCTCATGGGGGAGGCCTCCTTTTTCGACCAGTGTCCACGGGTCTCCTCCGCCGTGGCGGTGACTCCGTGCAGGGCGGTGCGCATCGACCGGTCCCAGCTGGACCGGGTGTTTCAGGCCCACCCCGAACTGGCCTTCCCCATGCTCCGCTACCTGGCCCGGACCGTGCGGATGCTCTCGGGTCATGTGGACGATATCTCCTTTCACCCCGCCGACCGCCGCCTGGCGGGACTGCTGCTCAGCCGGGCCGACGGCCACGGGCTTGTCCGGGCCACCCATGAGGAGCTGGGCTCCGCCGTGGGAGCCAGCCGGGTCACCGTGAGCCGGACGCTCTCCCGCTTCACGGGCCTGGGCTGGATCGAGACGGGCTACCGCTCCCTGCGCCTTCTCGACCGCACCGCGCTGGAGGATTTTTCCCTCTCCGGGCCCTGAACGCTCCGGCGGAAGCGCCTTGCTTTTCCCCCGCCTTCATGCTACACTTCAAATACCATTTTACAATACGGAGGACATCGTATGGATCAGCAACTGCGAGAAGAGCTCTGCGAGATCTGCCACCTGCTGTATGAGCGGGGCTATGTGGTCAGCAACGACGGAAATGTCTCCGCCCGCACCCCCTGGGGAACCGTCCTCATCACTCCTTCCGGGGTGGGGAAGGGCCGGATGACCCCGGACATGCTGGTGGAGACCGATCTGGAGGGCAACATTCTCTCCGGAGACCGGAACCCCTCCTCGGAGAGCAAAATGCACTGGATGCTCTACCGGGAGCGGAGCGACGTGAACGCCGTGGTCCACGCCCATCCCCCCATATCCACCGCCTTCGCCATCTGCCGCAAGCCCCTCACCCAGCGCTACCTGGCCGAGATGGTGGTAGGCCTGGGAGAGGTGCCGGTGACCGAGTTTGCCATGCTGTCCACCGACGAGGTGCCCGCCTCCGTCCGTCCCTTCGTCCGGGATCACTCCGCCGTCCTGCTGGCCAACCACGGTGCCCTGACCTGGGGCCCCTCCCTCCTCTCCGCCTTCGACCGCATGGAGACGGTGGAGCAGACTGCCAAGGTCTATTATTATGTCAACCAAATGGGGGGCGGCGTGGAGATGACCGAGGCTCAGGCCGCCACCCTCAAGTCCATGACCGGCTTTTATCAGCAGCTGGCCCGGAAACGGGAGGGTGTGTGATGGAACATACGGCGGAAGAACTGATCGCCGCCCTGGAGCTGGTGCCCCTGGAGGACGAGGGCGGCTGGCACCGGTGCATGTGGCGCTCGGCGGACGACACCACGGTCAGCTGCATCTACTACCTTTTAAAAAAGGGAGAGCGCTCCCGCTGGCACCAGCTCAAGTCCAACGAGGTCTGGACCTGGCACGCCGGTGGCAGTCTGGAGACCACGCTGGGAGGCGCGGGCGAGCGGCCCGTCCCCGGGGCGAAGCAGGTCTTTGGCCCCCGGCTTGGGGTGGACTCGGGCTATGTCTCGGTGGTGCCTGCCGGCGCGTGGCAGACCACCCGGGTGGTCGACGGCGACTTTGCCCTGGTCTCCTGCGTGGTCTCCCCCGCCTTCCGGGATGAGGACTGCTACCTCCCCCACCCGCCCGTTGAGGAGGAGCTGTGATGGATTTTTCACTGAACGGAAAAGTTGCCGTGGTCACCGGCGTCAGCCGGGGTCTGGGGCGTGCCATGGCCATCGCCCTGGCTCAGGCGGGAGCCGACATCGTGGGCGTAGGCTATCACGGCATGGGCTCCACCCAGGCCGAGATCGAGGCGCTGGGCCGCAGAGCCTTTCCCATCACCCACGACCTGGGAAACAGCGAACTCGCCCCTGCGCTGGCGAAAAAATGCGTCGACGCCTTCGGGCGGGTGGACATTCTGGTCAATAATGCCGGGATCATCCGCCTCTCCCCCGCCGAGAACCACACCGCCGAGGATTTTGACGCGGTGATGGAAGTCAACCTCCGCTCCCTCTTTCTCCTCACCCGGGACATCGCCCGGCAGATGATCGCTTTGGGGGGCGGCAAGATCATCAACACCTGCTCGGTGCAGTCCTGCCGGGGCGGCTCCGGGGACGCGGCCTATGTGGCCAGCAAGCACGCCGTCTACGGCCTGACCCGGGCCTGGGCCAACGAGTGGGGCAAATACCACATCAACGTCAACGCCATTGCCCCAGGCTACATGGTCACCGACAACACCGCCAACCTCCGCACCCACGCCGACGCCGTGGCCCAGATCAACGCCCAGATCCCCATGGGCCGCTGGGGACAGCCCGAGGACCTGATGGGCCCGGTGGTGTTCCTGGCCTCCTCCGCCTCCGACTACGTCAACGGCCATCTGCTGGCGGTGGACGGCGGCTATTTGAACTGCTGACGCCCGTTCGGGCTTCCTTCCCAATCTAAACCAGAAAAACAAAGGAGTGTCACCCATGTCCGAGGAACTGACCAAAGTGACCCATGTGGACAACGTCCGCCTGGGGGACGACGAAAGAAGCGTGGTCATCATCGACCAGACCCAGCTGCCCAACCGCACGGTATATCTCACCCTGCGCACAAAAGAGGAGATGTTTGACGCCATCAAGCTGCTGCGGGTCCGGGGCGCCCCCGCCATCGGCATCTGCGCCGCCTACTGCATGTATGCGCTGGCCCGGCAGATCGACACCGATGACTACACCTACTTTGTCTCTGCCTTCCACTCCATCAAGGAATACCTCAACTCCTCCCGCCCCACCGCCGTCAACCTCAGCTGGGCCCTGAACCGGATGGAGAAGGTCCTGGAGCAGGGGGAGAACGACGAGGATCTGGGAGATGTGCTGGAGCTTCTGGGCAAGGAATGCCGGGCCATCCATCAGGAGGACATCGCCATGTGCCGGGCCATCTCGGAATACGGCCTGTCCCTCCTTCAGGACGGAGACGGTATCCTCACCCACTGCAATGCCGGCCCTCTGGCCACCTCCCGGTACGGCACCGCCCTGGGCCCCCTCTTCCTGGGCAAGGAACAGGGCAAGGAATTCCATGTCTTTTCCGATGAGACCCGTCCCCTTCTCCAGGGCGCCCGTCTCACCTCCTACGAGCTTCAGAAGGCGGGCATCGACGTGACCCTCATCTGCGACAACATGGCCTCCATCGTCATGAAGAACGGCTGGATCAACGCCTGCCTGGTGGGCTGCGACCGCATTGCCGCCAACGGCGACGCGGCCAACAAGATCGGCACCTCCGGGGTGGCCATCCTGGCTAAGCACTACGGCATCCCCTTCTATGTGCTGGGCCCCACCTCCACCATCGACATGAACTGCAAAACCGGCGACGACATTGAGATCGAGCTCCGGGACCCGGAGGAGATCAAGAACAAGTTCTACGCCGAACCCCAGGCCCTGGCCGAGGTCAAGTGCTACAATCCCGCCTTCGACGTCACCGACCACAGCCTCATCACCGCCATCGTCACGGAAAAAGGCATCTGCCGCGCCCCCTTTACCGAGAGCCTGGCCGCTCTTTTCCCGGAACAACAGTGAACGGGATCGGACCTGCGGTCACAATTTTGTCAAATACCGTCTTGAAAAACAGCCGAAAAATTAGTATGATAGTTAGTATATAAAGCTGCATATGCGGTTTTGTATTTTTGCCCTGAAAACATAAGGAGGAATTAGAATGAAACTGAGCAAGAAGATCCCTGCGATGGCCCTGTCCCTTGCCATGGCGTTCTCTCTGGCCGCCTGCGGCGGCGGGACCGCCAAGGAGTCCGCAGCTCCCGCCGAGAGCGCTGCTGCTGAAAGCGCCGCTCCCGAGGCCAAGGGCCTGAAGATCGCCATCTGTACCAGCCCCAACACCGTGGACGACGGATCCTTCAACGAGGACAACTACGACGGTGTGCTCTCCTTCATTGCCAGCCGCGGCGACATCGACACCGTGACTCCCGTCCAGGAGCCCACCGGCGACCCCGCCGCTGCCGCCCAGACCGTCAGCGACGTCGTGGCTGACTACGACGTGCTGGTGTGTACCGGCTTCCAGTTCGCCGGCATCGCCACCATCGCCCAGGACAACCCCGACAAGTACTTCATCCTGGTGGACTCCTTCCCCTCCGTCGACGGCAAGGACGCCGAGGTCGAGAACGTCTACGCCATGCAGTTCGCCGAAAACGAAGGCGGCTTCTTCGCCGGCATCGCCGCCGCTCTGGAGACCCAGACCGGCAAGGTCGCCGTGGTCAATGGTGTGGCCTACCCCTCCAACGTCAACTATCAGTTCGGCTTTGAGTCCGGCGTGGCCTACGCCAACAAGAACCTGGGCGCCAAGGCTGAAGTCGTGGAGATCCCCTCCTACGCCGGCACCGACGTCACCGGAGCCAACGTGGGAGGCAACTACACCGGCAACTTCGGCGACGAGGCCATGGGCAAAGTGGTCGGTCAGGCTCTGATCCAGCAGGGCTGCGACATCATCTTCGTGGCCGCCGGCGCTTCCGGCAACGGTGTGTTCACCGCCGCCAAGGAAGCCGGCAACGTGAAGGTCATCGGCTGCGACGTGGACCAGTACGACGACGGCGCCAACGGCGACAGCAACATCATCCTCACCTCCGCCCTCAAGAACATGGCCATCAACGTGGAGCGTCAGCTCAACGCCATCGTGGACGGCACCTTCAAGGGCGGCAACTACACCCTGCAGGCCGATACCGACTCCACCGGCTACGTCTCTGCCGACGGCCGTCAGCAGCTCTCTGAGGCCACGCTGAAGACTCTGGCCGACGTGTATCCCCTGGTGAAGGACGGCACCATCGTGCCCGCCTCCAACTTCAACGGCAACACCCCCGACAACTTCCCCGGCCTGTAAGCCGGTTTCACCAGCGCTTCCCGGTCAAGGATGGCGGGACGCTCCGTTCGTATTTAACCATACCCTCGGAGCGCCCCGCTTCTTTCCCATGAAGCGGGGAAAAGGGTCCTCGGGCCCTTGAGAAATGCATCGATCCCCGGTACATTTCTCAAAGGACCGAGAAAAGGAGGCTGTAAGATGGCAAATGATGAATACATCGTGGAAATGCGCCACATCACCAAGCGCTTTCCCGGCATTGTCGCCAACAACGACATCTCCCTGGGGATCAAAAAGGGGGAGATCTTCGCTCTGCTGGGCGAGAACGGCGCCGGAAAATCTACGCTTATGAGTATGCTCTTCGGCATGTATGAACCGGACGAGGGTGAGATCTACATCCGGGGCAAGCGGGAACATATCTCCTCCCCCAACCATGCCACCCGGCTTAACATCGGCATGGTCCACCAGCACTTCAAGCTGGTGAGCAACTACACCATCGCTGAAAACATCATCCTGGGCATTGAGCCCAGGCGTCTGGCCGGCATCTTCCCCGTGGTGGACATCAAGGGCACCAACGAAAAGGTGGCCGCCCTGTCCAGGCAATACGGCCTGGAGGTGAACCCCGCCGCCAAGATCGAGGATGTGAACGTCTCCACCCAGCAGCGGGTGGAGATTTTGAAGATGCTCTACCGGGAGGCCGAGATCCTCATCTTCGACGAACCCACCGCCGTCCTCACCCCCCAGGAGATCGACTTCCTGCTCCAAATCATCCGGGGCCTGCGGGACCAGGGCAAGACCATCATCCTCATCACCCACAAGCTCGAAGAGATCAAGCAGGTGGCCGACCGGTGCGCCATTCTGAACCGAGGCAAACTCATCGACGTGCTGGACGTGGCCGCTACCTCCACTCAGACCATGGCCAACCTGATGGTTGGCCGGGAGGTGGATTTCACCGTAGACAAGTCTCCCGCCCGGCCCGGCGGGGAAATTTTGAAGGTGGAACACCTCACCGTCAAAAACGCCGACGGCTTTCCGGTGGTCAAGGATGTATCCTTTACCATCCACGCCGGTGAGATCTTTGCCATCGCCGGTGTCTCCGGCAACGGCCAGACGGAGATCGCCGACGCGGTGGCGGGCATGATCCCGGCCGCCGAGGGGAGCATCACACTGGATGGGACTGATATCACCCGTTCCTCCGTCCGGGCCCGGACCGACCTGGGCCTCTCCTACATCCCGGAGGACCGCCAGTCGGTGGGCCTGGTGCTGGATTTCTCCCTGGCGGACAATCTGGCGCTTAAAACTTATTACAAGCCCCCGTTCTCGGAAAAGGGCATTCTGAATCACGCCGCCTTCGACTCTTACGGGGAAAAGCTCATTCAGGAATACGACGTTCGCAGCGGACAGGGCATCCACACCGTCACCCGCTCCATGTCCGGCGGCAACCAGCAGAAGGCTATCATCGCCCGGGAGATCGAACGGGACTCCAAGCTGATGATCTTCGTCCAACCCACCCGAGGCCTGGACATCGGCGCCATTGAGAACATCCACCGCCAGATCCTGGCCGAGCGGGACAAGGGCCGGGCCGTTCTGCTCATCTCCCTGGAGCTGGACGAGATCATGGGTCTGGCCGACACCATCGGCGTCATCTTCTCCGGCGAGATACTGAAGATCGCGCCCGCCGACACCATGACCACCAACGAAGTGGGTCAGTATATGATGGGGGTGAAGCAGGCATGAAACGGCAGAATTGGTTCCTGACCCTCATGGGCGACAGCAAACGCCAGAAATTCACCATTCCCATTCTGGCCATTCTTCTCAGCCTTCTGGCAGGCGCGGTGGTTTACCTGATTCTGGGCAAAAACCCCATCACCGCCTATCTCAGCTATCTCCAGGGCTCCGGACTGGTCCCCAAGGGCAACTACGCCGCCAAAAAGAGTATGCTCACCGACCTGATGAGCCTGCTGAACGCCTGGACTCCCATGCTTTTCGCCTCCCTGTCGGTGGCGGTGGCCATGCGCTCCGGCCTCTTCAACATCGGCGTGTCCGGACAGATGATGATCGCCGGACTGATTGCCACCGCCACGGTAGGTTACTCCTCCCTCCCCGCCCCTGTTGCCAAGCCGCTGGTGGTGCTGATCAGCGCTCTGGTGGGCGCGGCGGTGGCCGCCCTGATCGGATTCCTGAAATATAAGTGGAACATCAATGAAGTGGTCTCCGCCATCATGATCAACTACATGGTCCGTTACTTCGTGAGCTTCTGCATCAAGCGGTACATGGCAGACCCCGTATCCCGGCAGTCCAGGGCCATCAGCTCCGCCGCCCGGCTCTCCCTCATGGACACCGAGATCGGCGGGTTGAAGATGGACATTCCTCTGGGCATCATTCTGGCCGTCATTGCCGTGTTTTTGGTGCGCTTCCTCTTTGACAGGATGGAGCTGGGCTTCGAGTTCCGCACCATCGGGGCCAACCCACTGGCCGCCCGGTACGCGGGCATCAACGTGGGCCGGAACCTCATTGTCACCATGGCGCTCTCCGGGGTGCTGGCCGGTCTGGCGGGGGCCACCTATTTCCTGGGCTACTACGGCTCCATCCAGCCCGACACTCTCATCGCCACGGGCTTTGACGCCATTGCCGTCTCCATTCTGGGCAACTCCAGCCCCATCGGGATCCTGCTGTCCTCCTTCCTCATCACCGTCATCGACAAGGGGAGCACCTACATGAGCTCCACCGTAGGTGTCCGGCAGGAGATCGGCTCCCTCATCACCGGCCTCATCCTGCTCTTTGCCGCCTGCGGCGCCTTCTTCAGCTACCTCATCGCCCGCAGCCGTCAGAAGGCCGCCGACGCGGAAGCTAAAACGGCGGGAAAGGAGGAGCGTGTATGAACACCATCAACACACTCATCATCGACGGGCTCTCTTTTGCTCTGCCCCTCTTCATTATGGCCATTGGGGGCATCTATTCCGAGCGCAGCGGCGTCACCAACCTGGCCATCGAGGGCCTTCAGGGCTTCGGGGCCTTTGTGGGTGCCCTTGCCGCCACTCTGCTCTCCGGCTTCTTCGCCGCCAGCAGCCAGGTTCCCATGTTCCTGGCCATGCTCTTTGCGATGCTGGGCGGCATGGTCTACTCCATGCTTCACGCCGTGCTCTGCGTGAAGTTCAAGGCCGACCAGGTGATCTCCGGCGTGGTCATCAACATTCTGGCCATGGCCCTGACCACCTTCCTCACCAGCCAGCTCAACGCCTCGGTATTCGGCGCGCCCTCCAACAAGTTCGTGCTGGGCACCTCGGTGCGCTTCTCCGTCCCGGGCCTGTCCTCCATTCCCGTAGTGGGAGCCTTCTTCTCCAACATCTACCCCTTTGAACTGGTCATCATTGCCGCGGCGCTGATCGCCTGGTACTTCCTCTACAAAACTCCCTTCGGAATGCATCTGCGGGCCTGTGGAGACAACCCCCACGCCGTGGATGCCGCCGGCGTTGAGGTGGGCCGGGTGCGCTTTGCCGCCGTCATGGTCTCCGGCGCCCTCTCCGGCCTGGGCGGCATCTGCTTCGCCTACTCCATCTCCGCCCAGTTCTCTCCCTCCATCTATATGGGCTACGGTTATCTGGCCATCGCCGCCCTCATCTTCGGCAACTGGCAAATTGGTCCCACCCTCTGGGCCTGCCTCATCTTCGGCTTCGCCCGCTCCGCCGGTTTCGCCCTCACCCAGGCTCTGGGCCTGGCCGCCGCCTTCTCCGACCTCTTTATGACCCTGCCCTACATCATCACCCTGCTCCTGCTTATTTTCTTCTCCAAGAGCAACCGCGCCCCCCGGGCCCTGGGTGAGATCTACGACAAGGGCAAACGGTAACTTTCTCTCGAGAGAGTAAGTTCCAAAGAGAGCTTCCTAAACGCGTTCTCTGAGGGGCACAGGACTTTCAGAGAGAGCTTTCATAAAAACAGCGCGCTTGGAACATTCTCCCCTCCCCTGTTCGTTCTTCACGAAGGCGTGATAGCGATACATCTGTCTGAAAAAGGAAAGGAGTCAATCGCATGAACAAGAAGAATTCCCGTATTCTCAGCGCCTCTCTCGCCGCCGCCATGACCGCCGCTCTGGTGATCCCGGCCGCCGCCGACCTGGTCAAGAAGGACCTGGCCGTGGATGCCGGCCTCTCCGTCTATGTGGACGGCAAGCTCACCACCCCCACCGACGTCAACGGCAAGGGTGTGGATGTCTTTGCCGCAGACGGCACCACCTACCTCCCTGTCCGCGCCATGTCCAACGCCCTGGGGGCACAAATTTCCTATGACGCCGACGGCTACAAGGTCTATGTGGACACCGCCAAAACAGACGACAAGGCCGCCGACTACCTTAAGACCTACTTCGGCATTGCACCCATGACCGGCACCGTCACCACCGCCGCCTTCAACGCCGCTCTGGCCAAGATCTCTGAAGGCGTGAAGGTGGAGGACGCCAACCTCACCGTGGGTGCCGCCGTCAAGGCCGCTGTGGAGGCCGCCGGACTCAAGGAGCTGGCGCTGGTCTACTCTGCCGAGAAGTCCGCCGCCGCCACCGCCGGCTGCTCCAAGATCCAGGACGCCTATCTCCCCTATGTTGCCTGCGCGCTGGACACCTCCCTGGCCTCCGGCACCTGGAAGTTCGACGCCAAGCTGGACGGCGACACCGCCACCCAGCTCCTCATGAACGCCGTGAACATTGCCGGAAAGGGCCGCAACTACCTGGGCAATGCCAGCGACCCCGACATCTATCAGAAGCTCCAGTCCACCTGGGCCACCTTCGGCAACTTTGACGATGCTACCCTCTCCCAGCTGGGCGCGGATCTGGTCATCGCCGGAGCCTCCACCGGCTACAATCTGAAGTACGACGGCTACAACGCCAACTTCCTGCCCGAGTACACCCTCCAGTACGGTCACAGCGACATCACTCACGCTGTGCAGCTCATCGGCCTCCTGAACGGCGAGGGGATCGACGCCAAGGTGGCTCTGGAGCCCAAGACCTCCATCTACGAGTACATGCTGGAGTGGGGCGATCCTGCCAACCTGACCATGACCCCGACCTATGAGGTCAAGGCCATCGAGGGCGGCCGTTATCTCTGCTACGCCACCGAGTACGACATGAAGCTGGAATTCGACACCGTGGCCGACAAGGAAGCCTTTGACGGCATCATTGCCCAGTACGCCAAGAAGTGGGACACCAACACCGACGGCGACGGCAACCCCACCGTGGCCCTGCTGGCTGGCGCTTGGTGGCAGCCGTTGTACACCTCCACTGTCCCCATGAAGGACACCGAGAACTTCACCCTTATCAAGGACAATGTGGTCCGCAACGGCGCTTACACCATCCATCCCTTCTCCACCGTGGACGGCACTGCCGCCATTGCCAAGGTGGTCAAGGAGAAGGCCCCCAACCTGAGCGTGGATTTGACCGACCTGTATGTCAACAAGGCGTTCTATAACTACCTCACCGGCGCAGATCACCAGTAATCAAGCCGAAAAAGGGCTCGGACACCTCTGTGTCCGAGCCTCTTTTGTTCTTGAGCCGCAGAAAAGCGGACCGCACCGATCCGGTGCGGTCCGCTTTATTTTTACTGGGGATTGAGCGTGTAGTTGGGCGCTTCCTTGGTGATATAAATATCGTGGGGATGGGACTCCTTGAGACCGGCGGCGGTGATCTGCATGAACTGTGCCTTCTCCTGGAGCTCCTGGATCGTGGCGCAGCCGCAGTAGCCCATACCGGCCCGCAGGCCGCCCATCATCTGATAGATGGTATCGGAGGCAGAGCCCTTGTAGGGGACGCGGCCCTCCACGCCCTCCGGGACCAGCTTCTTGTTGTTCTCCTGGAAGTAACGGTCCTTGGAGCCCTTGGCCATCGCGCCCAGAGAGCCCATACCGCGGTAGACCTTGAACTGACGGCCCTGATAGACCTCGGTGTCTCCGGGGGACTCCTCACAGCCGGCCAGCAGGGAGCCCAGCATGACCACGTCGCCGCCGGCGGCAATGGCCTTGGCGATGTCGCCGGAGTATTTCACGCCGCCGTCGGCAATGATGGGCACACCGTACTCCCGGGCTACACAGGCGGCATCATAGACGGCGGTGATCTGCGGCACGCCGATGCCTGCCACCACGCGGGTGGTGCAGATGGAGCCGGGGCCGATGCCCACCTTCACACAGTCCGCACCAGCCTCGATGAGGGCTCTGGTGGCAGCGGCGGTGGCAACGTTGCCCGCAATGAGCTGGGCGTTGGGATAGAGCGCCTTGATACGCTTGACGCACTCGATGATGTTGTGGCTGTGGCCGTGGGCGGAATCCAGCACCAGCACGTCGGCTCCCGCGTCCATGAGGGCCGCCACCCGGTCCAGCACATCGCTGGTCACGCCGATGGCCGCACCCACCAGAAGCCGCCCCTTTTCGTCCCGGGCGGAGTTGGGATAGACCTGAGCCTTCTCGATGTCCTTGATGGTGATGAGGCCCTTGAGCCGGAATTCCTCATCCACCAGCGGCAGCTTCTCAATCTTGTGCTTGCGGAGGATCTCCTTGGCCTCTTCCAGCGTAATGCCTTCCTTGGCAGTCACCAGATGCTCCTTGGTCATGACGTTGTCGATGAGCTGGGTCATATCCACCTCAAACTTCATGTCCCGGTTGGTAATGATACCGATGAGACGGCCGTTGTCGCAGATGGGCACGCCGGAGATGCGGTACTTGGCCATCAGCTCGTCGGCCTCGGCCAGAGTGTGGCCGGGGGCCAGCCAGAAGGGATTGGTGATCACGCCGTTCTCACTGCGCTTGACCATGTCCACCTGTTCGGCCTGGGCGCCGATGGACATATTTTTGTGGATGATGCCGATGCCGCCCTCCCGGGCGATGGCAATGGCCATCCGGGACTCGGTCACGGTGTCCATGGCCGAACTCATCAGCGGAATGTTGAGGACGATCTTCTTTGTCAGGTGCGTGTGCAGATCGATATCCGCGGGAAGCACATCGCTCTCAGCGGGGATGAGCAGTACGTCGTCAAAGGTCAGCCCCTTCTTGAGAAACTTCTGCGCGGCATCCGTGTTGACCATATCGCATCTCCTTTTCTCTGTGAAAATTTTATCTATTTTAATCTTCTTATCACAAGTTGTCAAGAGTTAAAGCGGCATCGAACCGCTCTTTTCCCTCTTTTCCCCGTCCGGCCGCATACCAGAGGGGACCGTCCCGGCCGATCCGCAGCTCCACGTTCTCCCCCGCCAGGCATTCCGCCAGGTAACAGACCTGAAGGGATGAGACAAACTTCCCCTCCCCCAGCCGCTCCAGTTCCAGGGCGTCGCAGGCAAAATCGGCGTATCTTACGTTGTTTACATGGCCGTTGATGTCGGTGTCGGAATAGCGCATCCGTCGCTTCTCCGCCAGTGTCAGCCCCTCCGGCACCCGCAGCTTATGAAGGGTATCCTTCCGGCACAGAGAGCCGCCCGTGGTCCCCTCGAACTCCGACACATCGGCCAGCCGGAAGAGCTTATGGGTGTCCAGATCGGCCAGCACCCAGGCCGACAGGGCCTGTCCCACCAGCTCCCCGTCCACTGAGAGGTCAAACTCCCGATACATCATGGCGGCCCGGCCGCCCCGGTGCCAGGTCTTGACCGTCAGCGGCTCGTCCCAGCCCAGAGGGCGCTTGAGCACATAGCGGATCCGGGCCAGCATCCAGAAGGCGTGGTAACGCGCCACGACTTCATCCCGGGAGACCCCGATGGCCACAGCCGCTTGGGTGGCCGCCTCCTGCAGGTGGCCCAGCAGGGCCGACGGGCGGCAGTGACCGAACAGATCCAGATCCCGGGAGTCTATCCGATAGACGTCCTCGTAAAAGACATCCATCAGTGCTCCTCCTTCCCGCCGATGCGGAGGGTGTAGCGGCAGCAGAGCTCCTCCAGATCATCGTCCGTGGCGGCGGGGATGCGGAGCTTCGCGCCGCACTCGGCACAGATCAGTTCCACCGCACTGTAACGCACCTTCACTTGATAACGCTTGGAACCGCAGGTACAGGAGATCCCGCCCCGGGCGGCGATATCTTTCAGCTCTCCCATCACCTCGGTCATCACCGCCTCATTGAGGAAAGCGGACTCCCCTTCCTCCCCCGGCTTCTCCCCGTACTGTGCCGCAGCCTCCTCCAAGCGCCTGAGCGCCCGAAACACCGGTCCTTCCTCTCCCACGTAACAGCAGTCAAGCCCGTTCGCCTTACAGGAAAAGGCCAGTGCCTTCTCGTGGAGGAAGGCGTGGGCGGAACAGCGGATGTGATGATCCTCTCCACAGTAGAGGCAGGGGACCGTCAGGTCAGCATGGTCGGCCTCCATCTCCACCAAAAGCGCGGAACCGCCGCAGGGACAGGGGAGTCTGCTGGGAGCCGCCGCCAGCTGGAACACAGTGCGTTCCACCGCCACGCTCTGCCTGCATTTGGGGCAGAGATAAGCGATCGTGCGTTTGGGTTCTTCCATAGTATCGTTCTCCATCTCCTTTTGTATCCCGGATCAGGCTTCCCGCGCCGGAAGCTGGTAGGCGATCCGGGGGCTTCCGTCGGCCACATGGATAATGCCGCAGCGGACGAATCCATGCTTTTCCAACAAGTGCTGCATGGTGTGGTTGTCGTGGTGGGTATCCGCCCGGATATTGGGGATGATCCCTTGGCAAAAGGTCAGGCACCGGGAAAACAACCCCCGCGCCGTGCCGTCTCCCGCCAGGCGGTGGATGGTGCCGTAGGCGTCCCCATTGAGCCAGCGTCCGTTTTCGATGACGGCGTAGGTGGGGTCGTCTCCGATGATAAAGGCAAACGCCCCGTGGACGCTCCCCTCCTCTTCCAAAACATAGAGCCGCCCAGCCTGAATATCGGCTTCCAAAAGCGTCCGGCGCGGGTAACCGTCTCCCCACTGGTTGGGGTTGCCGCTTTGGGCCATATACCGCCGGGCGGCGGCGTAAACCGCCAGCAAAGCGTCCAGGTCCCCTGTACGGGCCTTTCGTATCACATGGATCCCCTCTTTTGTTTCTATTTCCCAATGATTTTAGTTTAACACACCACGACGGAAGTGTAAACGTCGCAGGCGACGAAAAATAAAGGCTCTCCCGGTTATTTTCCGCCCATTCCGCTCAAACTAACACCACTTCTATGGGGAGGTTGATCCTATGCCGACAAAAAAACTGGGCAGCCAGACGGTGGCGCTGGCCGAGCCGCCCGCTATCATCGGCCACGCCAACGTGGTTGGAAAAAAAGAGGGGGACGGCCCGCTGGCGGACAGCTTTGATCACATCGAGCAGGACGACACCTTCGGAGAGAAGTCCTGGGAGAAGGCTGAGACCGCCATGCAGAAGCTGGCTTTGGCCAAAGCGCTGGACAAGGCCGGACAGGCGGCCTCCAATCTGGACTATCTGTTCGCCGGGGATCTTCTGAACCAGTGCATCGGCTCCGGCTTTGCCGCCCGGGGACAGGACATCCCCTTCTTCGGCCTGTACGGTGCCTGCTCCACCATGGGGGAGAGCCTGTCTCTGGCGGCAATGGTCATCGACGGGGGCTTCGCCCAGTTTGCCGGAGCGGTGACCTCGTCCCATTTCTGTACCGCCGAACGCCAGTACCGCACCCCGCTGGAGTACGGCGGGCAGCGGACCCCCAACGCCCAGTGGACGGTGACCGCCTCCGGGGCGGTGATTCTGGCCAAGGAGGGCCCCGGCCCCTACGTCACCCACATCACGACCGGGAAGGTGGTGGACAAGGGGGTCAAGGACGCCAACAACATGGGGGCCGCCATGGCTCCTGCGGCCTATGCCACCCTCTCCGCCCACTTTCAGGACACCGGGCGAAAGCCCTCCTTCTATGACCTCATCGTCACCGGCGATCTGGGGAAGCTGGGCAAGGAGATCGTGCTGGACTTCTTCCACCGGGACGGGCTGGAGCTTACCAACTACGACGACTGCGGCACCATGATCTTTGATTTGAAAAAACAGGACGTTCACTGCGGCGGTTCCGGCTGCGGCTGCTCTGCGGCCGTGCTCACCGGGTATCTGCTCAACGGGATGCGCGCCGGGCGCTGGAACCACATTCTATTCTGCCCCACCGGCGCGCTCCTCTCCCCCACCTCCTCGCAGCAGGGGGAATCCATCCCCTCCATCTGCCACGCCGTGGCCCTCTCCAACAGCAAATAGAAAGGAAGAAACATGATGGATATTTTCTGGGAATACGCCAGGGCCTTTTTGTGCGGCGGCGTGCTGTGCCTCATCGGACAGATCCTCATTGACAAGACCTCCCTCACCCCCGCCCGCATTCTGGTGCTCTATGTGGTCTCCGGCGTGGTCCTGGGCGGGCTGGGCCTCTACAAGTATGTGGTGGAATTCGGCGGCGCCGGAGCCACCGTCCCTCTGACCGGCTTCGGCTACCTCCTGGCCAAGGGGGTACAGAAAGCGGTGGAGGAACACGGGCTGCTGGGCGCCCTCACCGGCGGCATCACGGCGGCGGCGGGCGGCATCACAGCCGCCATCTTCTTCGGCTACCTGGTGGCGCTCGTCTTTAAATCCAGGCCAAAATCCTGACAATAGCTCTGATAGAGCCCGGTGAGAACCCGCACGTGGACCTCCTCGTCGGCAATGATCCGGCGCAGGTTGGCCGCTACGTTCTCATCCCCGATCCACCGCAGCTGCTGCTGGTACTTGCGAATACAGCCACGCTCTTCTTCCACCGCGTATCGGAGCGTCTGATCCAGCCGCCTGGGATAGTTGAGGTATTCCGGAGACCAATACCGCCGCCTGCCCTGAAAGGGGCTCCAGAGCCTGGGGTCCTCCCCCATCTGGCGGGCGAGCTGGGCAAAGATGGTCAGGTGGCGCATCTCCACCTCGGCGATGCCGCGGAAACACTCCGCCACCTCCGGTCTGGCCCCGCCCGTAAACTGCCCGTAAAGATACAGCCCCACAGCGCTCATTTCCGAAACACCGCCCCCCACATTGGAGAGGATGGCCAAAGCGCAGCGCCGGTCCCGGCCCGACGCCCGTACCTCCGGATATGCTTCCTCAGCTGTATATCGTGTCTCACAGGGGATCTCTTCCATGTTCCGCCCTCCTTGCTTCACGTCTCTGCCGTAACCTATGCCCATCCCCCGTTGTCCCATGTTAATATAATTTTAAAAACTACATTATAAAATTATGTTGATTATCTATTCCGGTTGCGGTATAATATCCCTATCAAGAAAGGATCAGGTGAGCAATATGGAATATCCCAATGCGATCTCATACCGGCCCGGCAGCAGCGCCAGCCGTGTTTCTTTTCTCCGTTCCCGTGGAGAGCAGGGGCGGAATCCCTATGACGGGCTGCGGCCCTGGTCGGCCATCACCCACGGGGTGGGTGCCGCGCTGGCTATCTGGGGCACCATACTTTTGCTGCTGCGGGCTTTTCTGCTGAATTTGGACCCTTGGCACACGGTCTCCTTTGCCATCTACGGTCTTTCCATGGTCGGCCTTTACACCGCCAGCACCCTTTACCATTGTGTGAACGCCGGCGTTTCAGGGCGTATTGCCCTCCGGAAATACGACCACTGCTCCATCAGCCTGCTCATTGCGGGCAGCTACACCCCTATCTGCCTCACTGTCCTGCGCTCCCAGGGAGCCTGGGGCTGGGGAATTTTTGCGGCCATCTGGATCATGGCGATCGGCTCGTGCTGCCTGTCCCTGCTTTGGATCAATGCACCCAGATGGCTCACTTCGGGTGTCTATCTGGTAATGGGCTGGCTGGCGGTCTTTGCCCTCTATCCTCTCTCCCGGGCCATGCCTGCCGCCGGGATGTTCTGGCTGATCCTGGGCGGTGTGGTGTACTCCGTGGGCGGGATCCTCTACGCAGCGAAGTGGCCCGGCCGAAACAACCCCCGGTTCGGCTGCCATGAGATCTTCCACATGTTTATTCTGGGCGGGAGCGTCTGCCACTTCTTTCTTATGTATCAGGTACTCTGCTTTGCATGAGCGCTTTGATCGAATAAAAATCGCCGTCCCACACAATGGGACGGCGATTTTTCAAATAAACTCTTTTTCAATAATGGGGGCTGGACATCACTTCAGCGAATAACTCCCCTGAACCAGGACGGTGGAAGCCGCCGAGGCCGTGACCGACTGTCCGTCCCCCGTGGCCAGATAAAGATGATTGGCGGTCAGAGCACCGGCGCCGCTCAGAGTGGTCCCGTCGGTGGTGTCCGCCAAAGCGGCCGTACTGGCAGCCGCGCCGCTGCGGAAGAGAAGCTGCGCTCCGGCGGAGAGAGTCAAAGTCTTTCCGGCGGACAACTCCACGGCAGCAAAGGAAGCCTGACTGTTCCCCGCCGCACTCTGGAGCTTTTGGGTCAGTTCACTCTCCCGGGCATCCAGTTTCTGATCCACCTGCTTGAGCAGGCCCGGGAGAGCCACCTCGTTGAGATAGCTGAGGGTGACCAGGGGATCCGACTGGCTGCCCTGGGTCCCGGCGGCCAAAGCTACGCCTGCGATGGTGCCCACCACCAAAATCGTGCAGGCCAGACGGCTTGTCCACTTGCTCGGCTTCATAGAGCTCCTCCTATGTACAAAAAATTGCGGTGTGGCGGGGCGGGCGCGCTGTCCACGCGTCCTTTCCCCTGCCACGCACTCATACCAACTGCCTGGGCCGCAGGCCAAAGCTCACGGCAATGGCCCCGTCCACCTTCTGCATCTGTTCCTCATCCAACCGGCCCATATACTCTCTCAGCCTCTTTTTGTCCAAAGTTCGGATCTGCTCCAGTAGAATCACCGAGTCCTTGGGCAGGCCGTAAGTGTTGGCCGAAAGCTCGATGTGGGTCGGGAGACGGGCTTTCCCGGTCTGGGAGGTGATGGCCGCGGCGATCACGGTGGGGCTGTGCCGGTTGCCGGTATCGTTCTGAATAATCAGGACCGGCCGCACACCGCCCTGTTCGCTGCCCACCACCGGGCTCAGGTCGGCGTAAAAAATATCTCCTCGTCTGACGCTGCTGTCCACAAAGGCTCACTCTCCGCGGTTCAAAGTTACCGGGTGGAACAGCGGCAAAGGCCTCTGTTCACCGGCCACTATGATTTTCCCACGGCGCGGCGGGATTTATACCCTTCTTTCCACGATTCTCACAGAAGTGGCTTCCCCCGCCGCCTGGCCGGCTCCATGCTCCCCGGTCCATTTTACGCGGACAGAACGGAAAAGGTGTCAGTGGAGATACACTCTTGGCACCCGCTGGTTGATGTGGCACAACAGCTCATATTGGATCGTTCCAGCCAGACGGGCAGCATCCTCAATGGGCACGTCCGGACCGTAAATCACCGCCGTATCCCCTGGCCGGACCTGAGGCAGATCGGTGACGTCGGCCATGCACATGTCCATGCAGACGCGGCCCACCAGTCTGGTCCGCTGCCCGCCGATGGAGACCTCCAGCGCGTCGGAACAACACCGGGACAGCCCGTCGGCATAGCCGATGGACAGAGCCGCCAGCCGGGTCTCCCGGTCCAGGATATGCGTGCGCCCATAGCTCACCGGCGTCCCGGCCGGCACCGTCTTGACCGACACCACCCGAGTCTTGAGTGAGAGCACCGGCAACAGACCCGGGCCGTCCAGCCCCTCGCAGGAGGGGTCGGGATAGTGACCGTAGAGGGCGATGCCGGGCCGGACCATATCCAGATAAGTACAAGGATAGTTTAACACGGCGGCGCTGGCGGCGCAATGGCGAATTGGAAATTCCACCCCCCGGGCCTTCAGCCGGTCCAGCAGATCCAAAAACCGGCTGAACTGGAGCATAGTATACTCCTCGCTGCCGTCGGCGTCGGCAAAGTGGGTATAGATCCCCTCCCAGTCCAGTCCGGGCAGGGCGTGGAGCCGGACCACGGTCTCCACGGTGTCCTCAAAATGGCTCTCATCGCATAGAAAGCCCAGCCGGGACATTCCGGTGTCCGCCTTCATGTGGACGGTGAGGCTCTTGCCCAGCCGCACCGCCGCCCCGGACAGGGCCTGAGCGGTCTCCGGGTCAAAGACCGTCTGCGTGAGATGGTAGCCCATGAGCTCCCCCGTCCATGCCGGATCGGTGTGGCCCAGAATGAGGATGGGGGCGCGGACCCCGGCGTGGCGAAGCTCGATGGCCTCATCCAGGCAGGCCACCGCCAGATAGTCCGCCCCCAGCTTCTCCAGCCGAAGGGCCACCGGCACAGCCCCGTGTCCGTAGGCGTCTGCCTTCACCACGCCCAAATACCGACACCCTGCGGGCAGCATGGCCCGCAGGGTACAGTAATTGTGCTCCAGATTTTTCAGATCGATCTCCGCCCAGGTGCGGCGTTCTTCCGTGTTCATCGTATCACGCTTTCTGTTTGATCTTCCAGTCTCAAAAAATGGTGTATCCCACTCAAGCGGGCCCTGTCAGGGTGAAATTTACCGCCTCGCAGGTGACCACAGTGAATCCATCGCTGCTGATCTCCCCCCGCAGGAGGGCCCCGGTATCCGGCTGAAACCAAAGCTGTGTCTCCACCCCGCTTCCCGGTTCCTCCTCCGGGTCCCGGCTGGTGACGTGGAGCCGCTGCGCTCCGTCCCAGTCCTCCAGCGCACATTCGGCCAGAAATCCCTCCCGGGCACAGGTGAGCAGCGCAGGAACGGCATCCACCGGCGTCAGCCCCGCCCCGTCCAGTTCCCCGGTCTCCACCATGACCCCGTCATACTCCAGCACAGTCTCACCGTTGGCGATCCGGGCAACCGTGCCCGCCACATTTTCCGGCGCGGTGAGGGTGAGGCAGGTCTCCCCTTCCTTCTCCCAGGTCAGATTCACGCCGTAAACGTACACCCGCTGTCCGTAGTCAGCGGTAAGTTCCAGATGTCCCGCGCAGGCGGTCATCTCCAGATAGCGGCTCCGAACCTCCAGAGCCAGGGCCTCCGCCTCGTTCCCGCCCCCACCGCCGCAGGCAGCCAAAGGAAGGACGAGGGTCATCATCAGTGCGCAAAGACCTCTGCGCACGTTGAACCCTCCTTAAAAACGTTTGGTGGTCAATGGAATTTTCCGAATCAGGTCGGATGGACTCATACCGTACTCTCCGAACTCCTCCGCCGCCAGATCCCCCGCCTGACCATGGAGACACACCGCCGCGGGCACTGCCTGACGGATGGTGAGCCCCTGGGCCATCAGGGAGACGATCATCCCCGCCAGGATGTCCCCTGAACCGCCCTTGGCCATGCCCGGATTACCGGTGGTGTTGATGTAGGTCCTTCCGTCGGGGAAGGCGGTAATGGTGCGGTGGCCCTTGAGCACCAGCACGCAGCCGTGCTCGGCAGCGAACGACCGGGCCGCGCCCAGCCGGTCCCCGCCGGACAGGTCCCCGCCCAGCCGGACAAACTCCCCGTCGTGGGGGGTGAGCACCGTGGCAAGTCCCTGCCTGGCGTCCAGCACATCTATATGCCCCATCAGCGCATTTATGCCGTCGGCGTCCAGTACCACCGGCCGCTCCGTGTGGGCCAGGATATAGCGGACGACTGCCCCCGCCCCGTTGGTTCGGCTGAGACCGGGGCCGATCAGGGCCACATCGCTGGCGGCGATCCGGCTGAGGGCCTGCTCTGTGGAATCCAGCGCCAGCGCACCGTCTTTTCCGGCAGGCAGCGGGTAAGGCATGGCCACGTCCAGCTTCTGTGCCACCACAGGCCAGATGGGGGCCGGGACCTCCAGCGTCACAAGACCCGCTCCGGTGCGCACCGCAGCCTTCGCAGCCAGGACGGGCGCCCCCGAATAGCCCACGCTGCCGCCCAGGATACACACCCGGCCGAAGCTGCCCTTGTGGGCGTCCCTCGCCCGGTGAGGCAGCCGGATATCCTCCGGAACGGTGGACCATGTGTCCCACTCAAGCGCATCCAGCATGGACTGGGGAACGCCGATCTGTGCCACGGTCAAAGAGCCGGTGCAGATCTGCCCCTTGCCCACAAAGTGGCCTGCCTGGGGGCAGGTAAAGGTCACGGTGGCGTCGGCCTGGACGGCCACTCCCAGGATGCGGCCGGTGTCAGCCTCCACGCCGCTGGGAATGTCGGCGGAGAGCACCGGGATGTCGGCGGAATTCATCATATGGATGGCGGTGGCAAAGTCCTCCGTCACAGGCCGGGTCAGCCCGGTCCCCAGCAGCGCGTCCAGTAACACCCCCGCCTCCAGAGCCCAGGCTGCGAAGCTGGGGTCGGCATCGGAAAAGGGCTCCAGGCGAAGCCCCTCCTCCGCCAAACGGGACTCCATGGCCCGGCAGTCCGGGGTCATCCGGTCCCGGTCCCCCACCAGAACGGCCCGAACTTCCACGCCGGACCGGCGGAGCAGCCTGGCAGCGGCAACGCCGTCTCCTCCATTGTTTCCGGGACCGCAGAACACAACGGCTCTGGGGACGCTCTGCCGCTCCAAATACTCCATAGCCCTCTCGGCCAGAGCCTCAGCGGCGTGCTCCATCAGTTCCAGAGAGGAGATCCCCCCGGTCTCGATGGCCTGCCGGTCCAAATCCCTCATCCGCGCGGCGGTAGCGATGCGCATGGCGGATATCTCCTTTCCTTCGACAAAAGTCGTGACCCATATTATAACGCTTGCGGAAACAAACCGCAAGCCGGGAAAGGTCGTTTTCACAGGTTTGGGAAAACAGGACTTGCTTTTTTTCTTCCAATGTGATATAAAAGGCTTTGTATAAACGCGAGGAAGGGGAAAATAGCGCCCCGCCGCCAGTCAGAGAAGGCCGCCCATCGGCTGAGAGGGGCCTATGGCGCAAGCGCTTGGTTCGCCCCGGAGCGGCCGTGGAGACACGGACGGCGGCAGGCCGTTAGCTCCTGCATGAGTGTGCACGGTTTCGTGTAAACGCGGGTGGTACCGCGGAAGGTTTGCCTTTCGTCCCGATCCAGGGAGGGAAGGCTTTTTTATTGCCTTTTTTCTGCGAAAAACGCCGCAAAGGAGAACGATCACAATGAAGGAAACACTGGAACGTATCCGCCGGGAGGCTCTGGAAGCCCTGGAGCAGACCGGCGCCGCTCAGGACCTGGACGCCCTGCGGGTCAAGTACCTGGGCAAGAAGGGCGAGCTCACCGCCGTCCTCAAGCAGATGGGCCGTCTCTCCGCCGAGGAGCGCCCCGCCATGGGACAGCTGGCCAACGAGGTGCGCGCCGCGGTGGAGACCGCCCTGGAATCCCGGGCCAGAAAGCTGGAAGCCGCCGCGCTGGAGGCCAAGCTCCGGCTGGAGGCCGTGGATGTGACCATTCCCGGCGAGGAGCCCGTCCTGGGCCACAAGCACCCTATGTATATCGCCCTGGATGAGATCAAGGACATCTTCGTGGGCATGGGCTTCACGGTGCTGGACGGCACCGAGGTGGAGCTGGCCGAGTACAACTTCGACAAGCTCAACGCCGAGGAGGGCCACCCTTCCCGGGACTGGTCCGACACCTTCTACTTCGACACGGACAGCCGGGTGATGCTGCGCAGCCAGACCTCTCCCATGCAGGTCCACGCCATGGAGACCATGGAGCTGCCCATCCGTATCCTGGCCCCCGGCCGGGTCTACCGCAAGGACGAGGTGGACGCCACCCACTCCCCCATGTTCCACCAGGTGGAGGGCATGGCCATCGACAAGGGAATCACCATGGCCGACCTCAAGGGCACCCTGAACGCCGTCATGGAGCAGCTTTTCGGCAAGGGCACCGTCACCCGCTTCCGCCCCCACCACTTCCCCTTTACCGAGCCCTCCTGCGAGATGGATGTGCAGTGTCACAAGTGCGGCGGCGCGGGCTGTCCCACCTGCAAGGGCGAGGGCTGGATCGAGGTACTGGGCGCGGGCATGATCCATCCCCACGTGCTGGAGATGGCCGGCATCGACCCCGAGGTATACAGCGGCTGGGCCTTCGGCATGGGGCTGGAGCGGCTGGCCATGCGCCGGTTCAAGATCGCCGACCTGCGGCTCATCTTTGAAAACGACACCCGGTTCCTGGAACAGTTTTGAGAAAGGAGGCCACACGATATGAATCTCTCCCGTGAATGGCTCAATGAATTTGTGAAAGTGGATGCCTCCGACAAGGAATTTGACGAGGCCATGACCCTCTCCGGCTCCAAGGTGGAAGTCACCCAGGTCCCCGGCGAGGAGATCAAAAACGTAGTGGTGGGCCGTGTGCTCTCTCTGGTCCGCCACCCCAACTCCGACCATATGTGGATCTGTCAGGTCGACGTGGGGGATGCCGAGCCGGTGCAGATCGTCACCGGCGCCCAGAACCTCCACGAGGGCGACCTGGTCCCCGTGGCCAAGGACAACTCCTGGCTCCCCGGCGGCGTTCACATCACCCGGGGCAATCTCCGGGGGGAGAAGTCCAAGGGGATGATGTGCTCCTACAAGGAGCTGGGCATGACCGACCACGACTGGCCCTTCAGCGTGGTGGACGGCATTTTCCTGCTGGAATCCGACCCCGATCTGAAAGCCATGGGCCTGAAGCCCGGAGACGACATCCGCGCCCCGCTGGGTCTGGACGACCATGTCGTCGAATTTGAGATCACCCCCAACCGCCCAGACTGCCTGTCCGTCATCGGTCTGGCCCGGGAGGCGGCAGCCACCTTCGGCGGAACGCTGACCCTTCACGAGCCAGTGGTCAAGGGCGGCGGCCCGGGCAGCCTCCCTGAGTTGCTGGACGTGGAGACCCCCGATCCCGAACTGTGCCCCCGCTATTCCGCCCGGATGGTCCGCAACGTGAAGATCGCCCCCTCCCCTCTCTGGATGCGGCGGCGGCTGCGCTCCATGGGCGTGCGCCCCATCAACAACATCGTGGACATCACCAACTATGTCATGCTGGAGTACGGCCAGCCCATGCACGCCTTCGACTATCGCTATGTCAAGGGCGGCAAGATCATCGTCCGCCGGGCCAAGGAGGGAGAGGAGCTCACCACCCTGGACGGCGCTGTCCGGAAGCTGAACGCCAATCACCTGGTCATCGCCGACGAGCACCGGGCCGTGGGCCTGGCGGGCATCATGGGCGGCGAGAACAGCGAGATCGCGGCCGACACCACCGACGTGGTCTTTGAATCCGCCAACTTTGACGGAACCTGCATCCGCAAGGGCGCTCTGGCCCTTGGCATGCGCACAGAGGCCAGCGCCAAGTTTGAAAAGGGGCTCGACCCCATGAACACCCTCCCCGCCGTCAACCGCGCCTGCGAGCTGGTGGAGCTGCTGGGGGCCGGCGAGGTGGTGGACGGCGCCATCGACCTGCTCAACCATGTCCCCCATCCCACCGTTCTCAAGCTGGAGCCTGAGAAGATCAACGCCCTGCTGGGCACCGACGTCCCCCGGGCGGAGATGGTCTCCATTCTGGAGAAGCTGGACTTCCGGGTCGACGGCGACGACGTCACCGTCCCCTCCTACCGGAGCGATGTCAAGCGCATGGCCGACCTGGCCGAGGAAATAGCCCGGTACCACGGCTACAACAACATCCCCGTCACTCTCATGAAGGGACAGACCACCCAGGGCGGCTACTCCCCCGCCCAACAGGCCGAGCGGGCGCTGGGCGAGACCTGCCGTGCCCTGGGCTTTGACGAGATCATCACCTACTCCTTCATCAGCCCCACCTACTACGACAAGATCCGCTGGGCTTCCGACGATCCCCGCCGCAAGTCCCTGAAGATCTGCAACCCTCTGGGCGAGGACACTTCCATCATGCGCACCTCGGTCCTCCCCTCCATGCTGGAAATTCTCACCCGGAACTACAACTTCCGCAACAAGTCCGCCCGCCTCTATGAGCTGGGCCGCATCTATCTGGCGCGGCCCGACGGCATGGCCGACGAGCCCAAGATCCTCTCCCTGGGCGCTTACGGCAGTGAGATGGACTTCTTCACTCTGAAGGGAGATATCCAGGCCATCCTGCGCCGGTTCCGGGTGCAGAACGTCTCCTTCCGCCCGGTGATTGACAATCCCTCCTATCACCCCGGCCGCTGCGCCCAGGTACTGGCGGGTGAGACCGTTTTGGGCGTCCTCGGACAGATCCACCCTTTGGCGGCTCAAAACTACGGCGTGGACGCTCCTCTCTACTGCGCCGAGCTGAGCTTTGACGCTCTCTTCGCCGCCCGGGGCACGGACGCCGAGTACAAGCCTCTGCCCAAGTTCCCCGCCGTCACCCGGGACATTGCCGTGGTCTGTGATGAAGCCGTCACCGTTGGGGCCCTGGAAGCCTGCATCCGCAAGGGGGCCAAGGGCCTGCTCAAGGATGCCGCCCTTTTCGACATCTACCGGGGCAAGGGCGTGGCCGAGGGAAAGAAGAGCGTCGCCTTCAATCTGATCCTCCGCGCCGACGACCGCAGCCTCACCGCCGAGGAGGCCGACGCCGACGTCAAGAGCATTCTGCAGACTCTGGAGCGGGAGCTAAACGCCGTCCTGCGCTGAGTCCCCACAGGATGCTGTCAAGATGAAGGTTTTATAAATTTTCCCGTTAGCCCTTTACAGATGGCCTTTTTTCGAGTACAATTCAAGCATGAGACCGACGGGAGGTGTGCCCACATGGACGAGCTTGATTTTACCAGAAAGTTTAACATCCGCTATGAGAAAGACCAGGAGATCAAGACCATTTTGACCTCTGTCTACGACTCTCTCAAGCAAAAAGGATATGACCCCATCAATCAGATCGTGGGATACATCCTCTCAGAGGATCCCACTTATATCACCAACTATAACAATGCCCGCGCCCTCATCCGCAAGCTGGATCGGGACGAGCTGCTCCAGGAACTGGTCAAACAGTATCTCTCCGAGTAAGAACAGACACCTTGAATGGCGCGCTCCTCCGGGGGCGCGCCATTTTTGAAAGCAGGTGACCCATGGACGCTACCAAACTGAAATATCTGGCCGCCCTCTCCATGCTGCTGGACCACATCGGGGCCGTTTTTCTGCCCAGCGGCTCAGCCCTCTATCTGGCGCTGCGTCTGGCCGGCCGGCTGGCCTTCCCGGTCTTTGCCTGGTTCCTGGCCGAGGGCTGCCGCAAAAGCGGTAACCGAAAGAACTACCTGCTCCGTCTGGGTCTGTTCGCCCTGGTCAGCGAGGGGCCCTACCTGCTGGTCTTCCATGCGGGAGGCGGACGGGCTTCGGTGCTGGTGACTTTTTTCCTGGCGGCGGGGGCCATGCTGCTCTTCGAGCGGCTGCGTCCCAGCCTACCGCTTCCCACCGCCCTGCTCCCTCTGCTGGGTGCCCTGGTGCTGGCCGGGCTTCTGGGGTCGGACTACGGCTTCCCGGGGGTCCTGCTTGTGGCCGGGCTCTATCTTCTGGGGGAAGAACGGCAGAAAAAGCTTCTCTTTTTGGGACTGTGGTGTGGGGGCTTCTATCTGCTTTGGCAGCCGGCAGCCGGCCTTCTGGCCTGGCTCCCCGCCGGGCTTTGGACGCCCCGGTTCAGAGAACTCGTGACGGGCTATCTTCTGCGGAACCTTCTGCCTCAGTTGGGATACGCGCTGGCCGCCGGGCTGTCCCTCCCGCTGCTGGCCCGGTACAGCGGTGCCCGGGGTGCAGGTCACCGCTGGTTCTTCTACTGGTTTTACCCTCTGCATCTGCTGATCCTCTTTCTACTCTCCCGGATTTTTTTCTAGGAGAGGTATCTTTTCCCTCCTCCTCCGGCATACTGGAGGAAGAGGTGAAGTAAATATGTCATCGGTATCTCCTTCCATCCGCGCCAAATTCGACTCCATGCCGCCGGAGCTCCAGCAGGCCGTTTTGGCTCTGGACGTCAAGCTGGAGACCATGGGCGACCTGATGTCCTGCCTGGAACGCATCATCGCCCAGGACGAAAAGAAATAGCTTTCAACCCCCCAAAAAGATCCCCGGCGGCAGACCGTATTTCTGCCGCCGGGGGATCTTTTTTTCATCAGTGCCGATGCTCTTCCAGCCAGTCCAGCATGTCCTGCCAGACCTCCAGACGATTGGTCTCGTTGAGGATCTCATGTCTGGCTCCCGGGTAGAGCTTGCAGCGCACGTCCTCACACCCCGCCGCCTGAAAGAGCTGGAAAACCTTCTGCACACCCTTCCCCTCTCCCCCCACCGGATCGGCGTCCCCGGAAAAAAGAGCCACCGGAGTGCTCCGGTCCATCTTGGCGGCGTTTTTTGGGGCCCCAATGTAGGCGATGCCCTCCATCATGGCGTGGAACATCCCCACCGTGGGCACAAAGCGGCACAGCTTGTCGGCGACATAGGCGTCCACCACCTCGGTGTCCCGGCTGATCCAGTCCGCCGAGGTCCGGTTGGGCTTGAATCTCCCGTTATAGGCCCCCAGGGAGAGGGCGGTGATGAGACGGCTGACGTGTCCCGGCCCCTGGATGCGGCACAGCACCCCGGACAGGAGCCGCCCGAAGGCCACCAGTACCGCCGGCTCCTGCCCCGTTCCGGAGAGGATGCAGCCATCCACTGTGCCCGGGTAATCAATGAGATAGGTCCTGGCCTGGAAGGACCCCATGGAGTGCCCCAGCAAAAAATAAGGCATTCCGGGATACCTCTCCCCGGTCAGCTCCCGCATCCGCCGTACGTCCCGGTTCACCGTATGCCAGCCGTCCCGCTCCGGAAAATAGCCGTACTCCCCCTCCCCCGCCGTCCTGCCGTGGCCCAGATGGTCATGTCCAACCACGGCGTAGCCCCGGGCGTTCAAGAAGGCGGCAAAGGAGGCGTAGCGCTCTGCATACTCTGAAATGCCGTGAACGATCTGCACCACCGCTCCGGTCTCTCCGTCGGCAGGCCAGAGGACCGCATGGACAGTGTGGACCCCATCTGCGGACGGAAACGTAAAATCCTGTTGTTTTCCCATGGAAATCTCACCCCGAATATGCTATACTGATATATTATCAGTTTATCGGCAAACTGCTCTGCCGTCAAGTGAAAAACAGCGCCGGATCCACCGGCGGAAGGGAAGTCTGAACCTTGAATGTAATAGAACGTTTTTTTAAGTATGTCTCTTTTGATACCCAATCAGACGAAAACTCCAAGACCTGCCCCACCACTGCCAAGCAGAAGCTGCTGGGTGCGGAACTGGCTGCCGAGCTCTCTCAGATGGGCCTCCAGAACGCCCACATGGACGCAGACGGATATGTCTACGCCTGGCTCCCCGCGACCCCCGGCTGCGAGGGGGTTCCCTGCATGGGGCTCATCGCCCATATGGACACCGCGCCCGCCTTTCCCGGGGTCAATGTCAAGCCCAGGCTTGTGGAGTACCGGGGAGGCGATGTGATCCTGGACGCAGAAAAGGATATCCGGATCCGCGCCGATGAGGACGAGGCGCTGCCCCGTTATGTGGGACAGCATCTCATCGTCACGGATGGCTCCACCCTCCTGGGTGCCGACGACAAGGCCGGCGTGGCCGAGATCTTCACCGCCCTGGAGCACTTGGCCGCCCATCCCGAACTCAAACACGGCCGCATCGCCGTGGGCATCACACCCGATGAGGAGGTGGGACGGGGCGCCGACCGTTTCGATGTGGCGGGCTTCGGTGCCGCGGTGGCCTACACCGTGGACGGCGGCGAGCTGGGCGAGCTGGAATATGAAAATTTCAACGCCGCAGGGGCCACTGTCACGATCCATGGCCTGAACATTCATCCCGGCTCCGCCAAAAACCGGATGAAGAATTCGCTGCTCCTGGGCCTGGAATTCGCCGGGATGCTTCCTGCGGCCGAGACCCCCGCCCACACGGACGGCTACGAGGGCTTCTACCATCTTCAGCACATGGAAGGCGACGAAACCACCACCGTGCTGGATTACATCGTTCGAGACCATGACAAAGCAAAATTTGAAGCCCGCAAGGAGACGATGAAGCGGATCACCGCCTATCTCAACGCCAAGTACGGCGAGGACACGGTGGTGCTGGAGCTTCGGGATCAGTACTACAACATGAAGGCCCAGATCGAGCCCCACATGTACCTCATCCATCGGGCCAAGGCCGCCTTCCGCAAGGCTGGAGTAGAGCCCCGGGAAGTCCCCATCCGCGGCGGTACGGACGGCGCACGCCTCTCTTATGAGGGGCTCCCCTGCCCCAATCTCTCCACCGGCGGACTCAATTTCCACGGCCGTCAGGAGTACATCCCCGCCGAATCTCTGGAGAAAATGGTGGAAGTGCTGCTCAACCTGGTCCAGGCCGAGGAGCGCTGATCCAAGCGTCTTTCCCCTGCATGAAGTGTCAAAAAAGCTCCGCCGGAAAATTCCGGCGGAGCTTTTTCAGGCTAAAATGCCTTCCAGCTTCAAAAGTGCCTCTTTGCGCCAGAGCCCGCCGGCGTAACCGGTGAGAGCCCCGTCCGCCCCCACCACCCGGTGGCAGGGGATCAGGATAGAGATGGGGTTGCGTCCCACCGCGCCCCCCACGGCCTGGGCGGACATGGGACGGTCGAACCGGGCAGCCAGAGCACCGTAGGTGACGGTATGCCCGTAGGGGATCTCCTGCAGCAGGGCCCACACCGCCTCCTGAAAAGCACTCCCGGACGGAGCAGCGGGCGGAATGGGGCCGGGATCCTTCCCACAGAAGTAGTCCTCCATCCACCGCTCCAGTTTCTGAAAGACAGGCAGCCCGGCCCGGGACACGATTTCGCCGGGAGGCGGCAGCTTCTTTTTCTGCCCCTTGAACCAAAGCCCGGTAAGGAATGTGCCGTCGCTCACTGCAAGGAGGTCTCCCAGCGGGGAGGAGCAGTCCATGCTGTACCACATGTGCGGCCGCCTGCTCAGATCTGCTCGTCGAGGATCTCCTTCAGGGCGGCGCAGAGAGCCTTCATGTCCTCGTCCGTCCCTACTGTGATCCGCAGGTAGTTGCTGATGCGGGGCTTGTCCCACCACCGGACCAGGATCCCACGCTGGCGCAGCCCGTCCAGCAGCGTTTTCCCGGGAATATTCTGATGGCAGACAAAGAGGAAGTTGGCGGAGGAGTCGCAGACGGTAAAGCCAAGCTTCCGCAGACGGCAGGTGGCGCAGGCCCGGGTGTTGATGATCTTGGTGGTGGTCGCACGGAAGTAATCCATATCGCGGATCGCACCCAGCGCTCCGGCCTGGGCCAAACGGTCCACAGGATAGGAGTTAAAGGAATTTTTCACGCTGTTGAGGGCGGCGATCAGGTTCTGATTGCCCACAGCGTAGCCCACCCGCAGTCCGGCCAGAGAACGCCCCTTGGAGAAGGTGCGCACCACCAGCAGATTGGGATACCGGCTCACCAACTCCACGGCGGAACGGGCCCCGAAGTCCACATAGGCCTCGTCCACCACCACCACAGAGTCCGGATTTGCCTCCACAATGGAGCGCAGATCGCAGAAATCCAGTTCCCGTCCGGTGGGGGCGTTGGGATTTGCCAGCACCACACCGCCGCCCGGCTCCAAGAAGGGCTCCAGCGGGAGGGCAAAATTCTCATCCAGCGGGATCTCCCGGTAGGTCAGACCGTAAAAATCCGCAAAAACAGGGTAGAAGGAATAAGTAATATCGGCAAACCGAATCGGTTTATCCGGGTCAAAGAACGCCTGAAAGGCCAGCGAGAGCACCTCGTCGGAGCCGTTACCCACGAAGATCTGCTCCGCCTTGGCGTCCAGCGCCAGGGCGATGGCCTCCCGCAGCTCGGTGCACTCCGGATCTGGGTAGAGCCGCAGGCTCTCCCCCATGGCTGCCTTGATGGCTTTGATGACCATAGGCGAAGGAGGATAGGGATTTTCATTGGTGTTCAGCTTAATGAAGGTCCTTCCCTTGGGCTGTTCACCGGGGACATAGGGGATCAGATCCCGGCAGCGCCGGCTCCACAATTCATTCATGCGTCCGTCTCCTCCGTGCGTATGATCTTTTTGATGTTTTTTTCCGCCTTGGACCTGGGGATCATGAGCTCATGACCGCAGCCGGCACAGCGCAGCTTAAAGTCCATTCCGACCCGAAGCACCTGCCACTGCCGGCTGCCGCAGGGGTGGGCTTTTTTCAATTCCAGCAGGTCCCCTACCCGAACATCCATGCCAGCGCCTCCCGCCTTCCGACCACTTTTCCGCTTATGTTTCTTTATTATAATGTGTTTTCTCCGGCAATTCAAGTTGTCCCGACGCATATAGTGACCTATCCAAAAAAACAACGGAATCTGCGGGAAAGGATTTGGTGAAATTGACGAGTTGTTTTCTCCCGGAAGGTCGGCTGCTCCGCACATTGGAGAATCAGGCCGCCTGCGCTACGGCAGACGCTCTTGCTCACGCACAGTCTGAGGGGACCGTAGTGGAGGGAATGGCCCTTCTCTGCGATGAGAACCACGATCTGCTGGTGCGCGTGGGCCCATTTACCGGACGCATTCCCCGTGAGGAGACTGCGCTGGGGATCTCCGACGGTTCCACCCGGGACATCGCCATTCTCTCCCGGGTTGGAAAACCGGTGTGCTTCTGCATCACCGCGCTGGAGGGGCACAGCGGCCGGATCACTCCCCTGCTCTCCCGCCGCCGGGCGCAGGAACAGGCGCTGAAATCCATTCTCTCCTGGCCCTCGGGCCAGGTGATCCCCGCCACCGTCACCCATCTGGAGCCCTTCGGGGCATTCGTGGATGTGGGCTGCGGAGTCCCTTCCATGATTGGGGTAGAGCGTCTGTCGGTCTCCCGGATCTCTCACCCGCGAGACCGGTTCCGGGTGGGGCAGGAGATCTATGCCGCCGTTCTGGAGACCGACCGGACCGCCGGGCGGGTCATCCTCACTCATCGTGAACTGCTGGGCACCTGGCTGGAAAACGCCGCCCTCTTCCGCCCGGGGATGACGGTTCCCGGGTGGGCCCGGGGCGTCAAGGATTACGGCACTTTTGTGGAGCTCACCCCCAATCTCTCCGGTCTTGCCGAGTGCCGGGAGGGGGTCCGGGACGGCGACCGGGTATCGGTGTATATCAAGTCCATTCTGCCCGATCGGATGAAGCTCAAGCTGCTCATCATTGACGCGCTTCCTCCGGAGGAGGGCCCTGAGCCGCCCATTTATTTCATCACAAACGGCAATCTTGCACGCTGGCGCTATGCGCCGGAGGGCTGTCTGAAATCCGGAGGGGAGACCATCTTTCATTCCTAAAACAGAAGTGAGGCGGAACTGCCGGTCGGCAGCCCCGCCTCTTCTTCTCCCTGTCCGACTGGTACGGCCGGGGAAATCTGTTACCCGCCCATCTGTTCTCCCCGAATTTTTTCCCAATATTGCCGCGCCGCCTGCTCGGCCTTGTTCTCCGCATAACGATAATAATGGGTCCCGGCCAGCGCGTCGGGCAGATACTGCTGCCTGACCCAGTGATGGGGGAAGTCGTGGGGATAGAGATAGCCCTGCTCCCGCTCCTGTCCAGCGGAATCCAGGTGTTTGTTCTGCAGATGTCTGGGGTAGTCTCCCGTCTTTCCCGCCCGCACGTCGGCCATGGCGGCATCCAGCGCCATATGGGCCGAGTTGGACTTGGGAGAAGTTGCCATCAGCACGGCGGCGTCCCCCAGAGGGATGCGGGCCTCCGGCAGGCCCAGCATGGTGGCCGCGTCCACGCATGCCTTCACGATGGGAATGATCTGAGGGTAGGCCAGCCCCACATCTTCGCATGCGATGACCATCAGCCTTCGGCAGGGGGAAAGCAAATCTCCCGCCTCCAGCAGCCGGGCCAGATAGTGACAGGCGGCATCCGGGTCAGAACCCCGAATGGACTTCTGGAGCGCGGAGAGAAGGTCGTAGTGATCGTCCCCCTCCCGGTCATAGCGCATGGCCGAACGTTGGGCCACAGTCTTGGCGTCCTCCAAAGTAATGACAAGGTTCTCCCCTTGCCGCTCTGCCGCATTCATCAGGAGTTCCACAGCGTTCATGGCCTTTCGGCAGTCCCCGCCGCAGGCGGCGGCGATATGCGCCACAACCCCCTCCTCGCACCGGGCCTTGGCCCCCAACCGCTCCCCCATGAGGCGGAAACCGCGCTCCACAGCAGGCATCAATTCATTGGCGCTCAAAGGTTTAAACTCAAAAACACTGGAGCGGGAAAGCACAGCGTTGTAAACGTAGAAGTAGGGGTTCTCCGTGGTGGAGGCGATGAGAGTCACATCGCCCCGCTCTATGACTTCCAGGAGAGACTGCTGCTGCTTTTTATTGAAATACTGGATCTCATCAAGGTAAAGCAAAACCCCTTCCGGGGCCAGAAGCGTACCTACTTCTCCGATCACGTCCTTCACATCGGAAAGAGAGGCTGTGGTGGCGTTGAGACGGCGAAGGGTGCGGTTGGTCCGCTTGGCGATAAGGTTGGCCACCGTGGTCTTACCCGTCCCGGAGGGGCCGTAGAAAATGAGGTTGGGAATGCTGCCGCTCTCGATGATACGGCGCAGAAGCCCACCTTCTCCCAGGATGTGCTTCTGCCCCACCACCTCCTCCAGCGTCTCGGGGCGGATCTCATCCGCCAAGGGCCGATATGTCATAGGCTCCCCTCCTGTCCTCTTCCCGGTCTAAACGGCTGTACCGGGGGAAAGATTGTTGTTTTTATTCTAACATATGTTCTATTTCTTTGTAAAGCCTCACTTGGCAACAAAAATGGACGAAACGGGATCCCGTTTCGTCCATTTTCTTTTGACCTGAATCAGCCCTCGTACAGAGGGAAGCGGCCGGTGAGCTCTGTGACCTGGGCACGCACCGACTCCGCCTGTCCCTCAAAATCCCGGGCCACCGCACCAATGTATTTGGCGATGAGGGCCATTTCCGGCTCTCGGAAGCCCCGGGAAGTAACGGCAGGCGTGCCGATCCGCACGCCGCTTGTGACGGTGGGCTTTTCGGGATCGTTGGGCACTGCGTTTTTGTTGGCGGTGATGTTCACCTCGTCCAACCGGTGCTCCAGCTCCTTGCCGGTGAGGTGCATGGAGCGCAGATCCAGCAGCATCATGTGGTTGTCGGTGCCGCCGGAGACCAGATCGAACCCCTCTGCCAGAAGGGCATTGGCCAGTGCAGAGGCATTTTTCACGATCTGCTCTTCATAGGTCTTGAACTCGGGCTTGAGGGCCTCTCCCAGCATCACGGCCTTAGCTGCGATAACGTGCTCCAGCGGGCCGCCCTGACTGCCCGGGAAGATGGCGGAGTCGATCTTCTTGGCATACTCCGCCTTACAGAAAATCATGCCGCCCCGGGGGCCCCGCAGGGTCTTGTGGGTGGTGGTGGTGACCACGTCGGCATAGGGGATGGGAGACGGATGGAGCCCTGCCGCCACAAGACCCGCAATGTGAGCCATATCCACAAAAAGATAGGCCCCCACCTCATGCGCGATCTCTCCAAACGTTTTGAAATCAATGATGCGGGGATAGGCAGAGGCACCGGCAATAATCATTTTCGGGTGGTTTTTCCTTGCCAGCTCCCGGACCTGGTCGTAGTCGATGCGGCCGTCCGCACCCACACCATAGGAGATGATATTGTAGTTTTTACCGGAAAAATTCACAGGAGAACCGTGAGTCAGGTGTCCGCCGTTGCTGAGATCCATGCCCATCACGGTATCGCCGGGGGTGCAAAGGGCAGCGTAGACGGCGTAGTTGGCCTGTGCGCCGGAATGGGGCTGGACATTGACGTGGTCGGCGCCGAACAGCTTACAGGCGCGGGTACGGGCCAGCTCCTCCACCACATCCACGCACTGACATCCGCCGTAGTAGCGGTGCCCGGGGTAACCCTCTGCGTATTTGTTGGTGAGCACGCTTCCCTGGGCGGCCATCACCGCTTCACTGGTGAAGTTTTCCGAGGCGATGAGTTCAATGTTGCGCTGCTGACGGTCGTACTCGGCGCGAATGGCGGCCCCCAGCTCCGGGTCCTGGGCCTCGATGAGGTCCATGTTCTGCTTCAGCATGTCCCGTTCCCCCTTTAAAAATCCTTTGTTGAATTTTCTGTCGCGCTCCGGCGTTACTTATGATATTATATGGAGAAAAGAATTCCGTCAAGAGGTGAAACCACCATGAAAAAGAAAGAAAAAGCCGCGTTCCTTGTGGCAGAGTTAAAAAATGTCTATCCGGAGGGCATCTGCTCTCTGCTGTATCCCAAGCCCTATGAACTGCTCTTCGCCGTGCGGCTCTCCGCCCAATGCACCGACGAGCGCGTCAACCAGATCACCCCCGCCCTCTTCGCCCGCTTCCCCACTCTGGATGCCTTCGCTCAGGCAGATGTCCGGGAGGTGGAGGAGCTCATCCACTCCTGCGGGTTTTTCCGGGCCAAGGCAAAGGACATCGTGGCCTCGGCCCGGATGCTCCTCTCCGACTTCGGCGGAGAGGTCCCCCACACCATGGAGGAGCTTCTGAAGCTCCCCGGCGTGGGCCGAAAAACCGCCAACCTGATGCTGGGCGATGTGTTCCACACCCCGGGCGTGGTCATTGCGGACACCCACTGCATCCGCATCTCGGGCCGCCTGGGTCTCACCGACGGCACCAAGGACCCGGGCAAGGTTGAGGAGCAGCTTCGCAAGATCCTCCCGCCGGAGGAATCCAACGACTTCTGTCACCGTCTGGTGCTCCACGGCCGGGCAGTCTGCATGGCCCGGGTGCCCAAGTGCGAAGTGTGCACTCTGCGTCCCTGGTGTGACTTTTTCAACCAGGGACGCAAATAACAAGTCGACCGGGTCCGGGATAAAAGATCCTTTTTTCCCCTTTACCTTATTTGTGCACGCTTAAAATCTCTGGTATTTTGACCATACATTGAAAATAGTTTGCCTGCATGATAAAATACATGCAGGTATTCAAAAGCAACAAATTCTTTTTTGTAAAGGAGATTGTTATGAAAGAACAAATGAAAGGCATAGTACTTGTGCTTTTTGGTATTTTACTCTGTTGTGCAAGTGATGAATTGAACAGCACTCTATTTGGAAGTATTGCTGATCAGCCAGTTGCTCTGTTGGGAGTGTTGATCGGTATTGTGGGAATTTTCTTTGCTTTTAGAAACACGAAAGATAAGTAAATCCGTTTGTAGGGGTAGCTTCGGTTTTGAAGCTACCCCCTGTTATTTCGACGAAAGGTTCTCTAAATGCACAAATAAGGTAAAAGGGATTTCCTTTTTCCTCTCTTGACTTTTCCCCGCACTTTTGATAGCATAATAGCGCTTATATAGGCCCATAATTTGGTTGGGCGTATCTACCGGTTGCCGCAAACAGCCGCCTATAAGCTGCCGACAGGGGCATCTTATAGACGGTATTGCGGCAATCTTTTTTTGAGAAAGGTGATCTCTTTGAATGCGGCTTCCTTTATTCTGAAGGGCGACCTCTGCGACAGTCTGGACCGGGAGCGTCTGCGAACCGTTCCGGACGGGTACCTGGTGTGCCTGGACGGTCTGTGTGCCGGGGCCTTTTCCGTCCTGCCGGAGGAATATCGCGCACTCCCCGTGGTCGACTGCTCTGGGAAGCTCATTTTCCCGGGGCTCACCGATCTCCATGTCCACGCCCCCCAGTATGCCTTCCGGGGGCTTGGGATGGATCAGGAGCTGATGGAGTGGCTGGCGGCCAACGTGTTTCCCGAGGAGGCCCGTTACGCCGATCTCGCCTATGCCCGGCGGGCCTACCGGGACTTTACCCAAGCCCTGACCCGCTCCGCCACCACCCGGGCCTGCGTCTTTGCCACCGTCCACCGCCCTGCCACGGAGCTTTTGATGGATCTTTTGGAGGAGAGCGGTCTGGTGGCTTTTGTGGGCAAGGTAAACATGGATCGAGACTGCCCTGACGACCTGCGGGAAACCACCGACGGCTCCGTGGCGGAAACCCGCCGGTGGCTGGAGGAGACAGCGGGAAAGTATAAGCGGGTCAGGCCCATTCTCACGCCCCGTTTTATTCCATCCTGCACCGATCCCCTTCTGGACGAACTGGGCGCAATGGCAGCCATGACCGGACTTTCCGTACAGTCCCATCTGTCGGAGAACCGGGGCGAAGTGGAGTGCGTGAGGCGGCTCCGCCCCGATACAGCCTTTTACGGGGACGCCTACGATCGCCACGGCCTGTTCGGCAGTCATGGCAGAGCAATCATGGCACACTGCGTCCTCTCCTCCGACGAGGAGATCGCCCGGATCAGGGAACGGGGGGTGTATGTGGCGCACTGCCCCCAGTCCAACACCAACCTGGCCTCCGGGGTGGCCCCCGTCCGCCGGTACTGGGACGAAGGGCTGAACCTGGGCCTGGGCAGTGATGTGGCCGGAGGCTCTTCCCTCTCCATCCTCCGGGCCATGGCAGATGCCGTTCAGGTCTCCAAGCTGCGCTGGCGGCTTCAAGATGACAGTCTGCGCCCCCTCACCGTACCGGAGGCCTTCTGGATAGGCACCGCCGGGGGCGGCTCCTTCTTCGGGCGGGTGGGCCTGTTCCGCCCGGGGTATGAATTCGACGCCGTGGTGCTGGACGACAGCCGTCTGACCGCTCCCCGCCCCCTCACGGTGGCCCAGCGCCTGGAACGGGCCGTCTATCTCTCGGAGGACCGGGACGTGGTGCGGAAGTTTGTCCAGGGCCGGGAGGTCAGCCTTCCCTCTTGACTTTTTTTCTTCGGGCGGGTATCATGATACCGCTTTGTCGAATCCACCCGAAGAGAGGAGGTCTTTTCCATGCAGGAAACCAAGCCCCGGCTACGCCCCCTGAAAACCGCCCAATATCTGCTGCTGGGCATTCTCCTGTGCGCAGTGGTCGGATTGGTGTGTTTCTTCGGCGGCCGCGCCAGCGCAGGTGGAAAAGCGGAAAACACCAAATTGGACGCCGTTGTGCTGGAGACCCGGCTCAGCGAGCTCCGAGAGCTGGCCACGGTGAGCTACCGATACACCAACATGGCGCAGTTTCAAAACAGCAGTGACTTTTACGGAGTGAAGATCCCCTTCACCACCAAGCGTTTCATCCTCACCTATGACGGAGAGATCAAGGCAGGAGTCGACCTGAGTCTGGCTCAGGTCGAGGTGTCCGGGGAGACCGTTACCATCCGCCTACCTGAGGCCGCCATTCTCTCTCACGAGATCGATGAGGACAGCGTGGAGGTCTTTGATGAGAAAACCAGCATTTTCAACCCCTTCACCGTGGAGGACTTCTCCGCCTTTCAGGCCGATCAAAAACGGACGGTGGAAGAGAAGGCCCTGAACAAGGGACTGCTCGCCGAAGCCGCCCAAAAGGCCAGAGACAGCGTGACTGCGCTTGTATCTCCCATCCTTCCGAAAGGATACCGCATCTCGGTTCAATGACCAGGAAGGCTCATACAGGCAGTTTCTCTTCCAAGATAGAAACAAGGGCCTCACCGTTTTACAAACGGTGAGGCCCTTGTTTGGTTGATTCAGCAGTCTAACACGTACCGCTCCACCATCTGCCCCACACCTGCATCGGTGTTGGCGGGGGCCTCGTACCGGGCGGCGGATTTGGCCTCCCCGGTACCGTTGGCCATGGCGAAAGACCAGCCCGCCCAGGAGAGCATCTCCAGGTCGTTGCCCGCGTCTCCAAAGGCCATCACCTGCTCCGCCCCCAGCCCCAGATGGGCGGCCAGCGCCTTTAGGGCGGTACCCTTGTTGGCCCCGCCGGCCGCGATTTCCAGATTCTGTGCAAAGGAGTTGGCCACTGCTACCGGCCCGGTGGCGGACGCCGCCTCCAGCACCGGAGAGAGGCGGTCGGCCGGAACATGAAAAATGTTGAACTTCTCCACCGCCCGGCCCGTCAGTTCCGCCTCCAGGGAGTTCGGAAAAATCGTCTTTTCCTCAAACAGGCGGGTAAATTCCGGAGAGAGGCAGTGGGGCCGCACCAGCTCCAGATCCCCCCGCTCCACATAGTTCTGCCCGGAACAGTAAACCTCAAAAGGAAGGCGTTCCCGGTGGAGGAGGCGGATGATCTCTGCCGCCTGCCCCCAGGGGATACTGTTTTCATAGATGCCCCGGTGATTCTTTACATCCCGGACGGCGGCGCCGTTGCCCACGATGGCGTAATCCATCAGCCCCAGCTGCTCCACTGCGTCGGCAATGAGGCTCCAGGTCCGTCCGCTGGCAATAGCCAGCGCCGCACCCCGCTCCGAGGCCGCCCGCAGGGCCGCAATGTTCCGGGGCGGCACCGTCACATGGTCGGCGTCCAGGAGCGTGCCGTCCATATCTACGGCGATCAGCCGGATCTCAGAACTCAAAACTTCAGTTCCATGGCCCGGCGCACCTTGTCGGCGATCCCCTCAGCGGTGAGGCCGTAGTGCTCCAGCACCTGCTCCGCCTTGCCGGAGCGGCCGAACACGTCCTCCACGCCGTGGCGGAGCACGGGCACGGGGCACTTGGCGCTGACGCAGGCACAGACCGCCTCACCCAGACCGCCGATGATGTTGTGCTCTTCGGTGGTGACGATGCAGCCGGTCTCCCGGGCAGCCCGGAGCACCAGCTTCTCGTCCAGAGGCTTAATGGTGTGCATGTCGATGACCCGGGCATCCACGCCCTCCTGGGCCAGCAACTCGGCAGCGGCCAGGGCCTTCTGGACCATGAGGCCCACGGCGATGATGGTCACGTCCTTGCCGGGGCGGAGGGTGACGCCCTTGCCCAGCTCGAACTTGTAGCCTGGGATAGCGTCGGTGACGGTCTCCACCGCCAGGCGGCCCAGACGCAGATAAGCGGGGCCGTCATAGTCGATGAGCGCCTGCACGGCCTGCGTCATCTCGTTGCCGTCGCAGGGGCAACAGACCACCATGCCGGGGATGGAACGCATGGTGGCAAAATCCTCGCAGCACTGGTGGGTCGCGCCGTCCTCGCCTACGGACAGTCCGCCGTGGGAGCCCACCACCTTCACGTTCAGATGGGGATAGGCCACGGAGTTGCGCACCTGCTCAAAGGCCCGGCCGGCGGCGAACATGGCAAAGGTGTTGGCAAAGGGCTTTTTGCCGCAGGTGGCCAGGCCGGCGGCCACGCCCACCATGTCGCACTCGGCGATCCCCATATCAAAGAAGCGGTCGGGATAGGCTTTGGCAAACCCGTCGGTCTTGGTGGCGCTGGCCAGGTCGGCGTCCAGGACCACCAGCTCGGGATATTTCTCCGCCAGGTCCACAATGGCCTTGCCGTAGGCGGCTCTCGTTGCGATCTTCTCTCCCATCTCAGTTCTCCCCCTCTTCGTCCATCAGGCCCAGCTTCTCCAGCACTTCCACGGCGTCGTCCATGGAGTCCACCGCCGCCACGTCGGTGCAGATGCGGACCCGGTTTCTCAGCTCCTCGCGGGCCACCGCGTACTGCTCCTCGTTGGGAGCCTTGCCGTGCCAGCCGGCGTCGTTCTCCATAAAGGAGACTCCCTTGCCCTTGACGGTCCCGGCCAGGAGGACGGTGGGCTTGCCGGTGCAGGCGGCGGCCTGCGCGAAGGCATCCTCCAGAGCGGCCAGGTCGTGGCCGTCCACATGGATGACGTTCCAGTTGAACGCCTCAAACTTTTTATCCAGCGGCTCGGAGGGCATCACGTCAGCGGTGGAGCCGTCGATCTGAAGGCCGTTGACATCCACCACGGCAGTGAGGTTGTCCAGGCGGTACTTGGCCGCCGCCATGGCGGCCTCCCACACCTGACCCTCTTCGATCTCGCCGTCACCCAGGACGGCATAGACCCGGTAGTCCTTCCGGTCGATCTTCCCGGCCAGAGCCATGCCCACGGCGGCGGAAATCCCCTGGCCCAGAGAGCCGGTGGACATGTCAACGCCGGGAACATGCACCATGTCGGGGTGGCCGGACATGTGCCCCCGGATGGAGCGGAAGAGCTTGAGCTCCTCCTTGGGGAAGTAGCCCCTCAGTGCCAGTGCGGCATAAAGGGCGGGGGTAGTGTGGCCCTTGGAGAGGACCAGGCGGTCCCGGTCGGGCGCCTGGGGGTTCTCCGGGTCCACCTTCATCACGTCAAAGTAAAGGACGGTCAGGATATCCGCCACAGACAGAGAGCCGCCGATGTGGCCGGAGGCCGCCGTGTAGACCTGATCCATGGCCAGGCTGCGGATCTTGGCCGCTGCCAGTTCCAGGGTGTGGAGTTTCCTCGCTTCCATTTGATCACCTTTTCTCTTTTAATTCATTACTCCAGAACGGACAGGTCCAGCCCGTCCAGTCCGGTAAGCAGCTCTTTTGCCAGAGTCAGCAGCTTTTTGCAGTCTCCGGATCGGTTTCCCTCCGCGTTCAGCGGGAGGAGCGGATCATGGAGGGACTGGCGCAGGAGCATCCAGCCCTCGGGCAGGGAAAGCCGCACCCCCTCGCAGGTGGGGGCCAGCGCGATCCCCCGCTCCTCCGCCCGGCGGGCGAAGGCCGCCAGCGCTGCGGTCCCCTTCTCCTGAAAATCCTCACCGGAGAGGGGGATGCGCTTTTCTGCTTCCTCCACGGCGGGGGGCAGCTTCGCGATCAGGTCCCCCAGGTGCCCGTGCCGGGCCAGGGCCACGGTCAGCTTCACCGCCAGATAGGCCCCGTCATCCAGAAAGTAGTTCTCCCGGAGCGCCCCGTGACCGGAGGTCTCCATGGCCATGGGACAGTTGACCCCCTCGGCGTTGAGGCGGATGGCCTCGTTGATCACATTTTTATAGCCCCGCTTGAACCGGCGGTGCTTCAGTCCCAGATCTCCCTCCAAAAAGGCGGTGAGCCGGTCGGAGGTCACCGAGTCGGTGACGATGGTGCCGCCGGGGCAGTCGGGAGCCAGGACCGCGGCGGCCAGGGCGATGATGGCGTCCCGGTTGACCTCAGTGCCGTCCGGGAGGACGGCGGACATCCGGTCCACGTCGGTGTCAAAAATGAACCCCAGGTGGGCCTTGTGCGCCAGCACCGCGCCCCGGATGGCCTCCATGGCCTGCCGGTCCTCCGGGTTGGGAATGTGGTTGGGAAAATTGCCGTCCGGGTCCAGAAACTGGCTGCCGGAGCAATCCGCCCCCAGAGGTTCCAGCACGTCCCGGACAAAGAAGCCTCCGGCGCCGTTGCCCGCGTCCACCACGATGTGAAGTCCCGCCAGTGGGTGTTCTCCCCCGCCGACGCCCCGGGTGATCTTCTCCCGGAGAACGGCGGCGTACTCTGCCATCAGCGGGCATGGTTCCGCCGACGCGCCGGTCCCGGGATTCGCCGCCACATCGGCGGCCAGCTCCAGCAGAACAGTGATATCCGGCTTGTCCAGCCCCCCGTCGGGGGTGAAGAACTTCATGCCGTTGCGCTCTTTGGGCAGGTGGCTGGCGGTGAGCATCACCGAGCCGTCAAAGGCGGTGTCGGCAAAGACCGTGCCCATAAACATGGCCGGGGTGGAGGCCAGGCCGCAGTCCAGAGCCGCCGCGCCCTGGTCGCAGATCCCCCGAATGGCCGCGGCCTTCAGCGGCTCTGCGGTCAGACGGGAGTCATGTCCCACGCCCACCCGGAGGTCCTCCGGCGCTTTTCCGGTCCGGCGGGCCAGCCACCGGACAAAGGCGCCCGCAATGCGCTCGCAGGCCTCCTCAGTCAGGTCTACGGCTCCGCCGCCCGGGACGGCCAGGGCCACGCCACGCACATCGCTGCCGTTTTGCAGATGACGAAGGTCGGTTTTCATCTCAGTCACCCTCCTGTTTCCAGACCTTTTAAAAGTATACGCCAAATCCTGTCCCGGGCGCAAGGCCTTTCCGGTGAAAGGGGGAAAGATCTCTCCCGCAGGGACGAAACAAAGGCGGTCGGAACGCGTCCGGCCGCCCTTGGGGCGTTTCTTATTTGGTGCCGAAGATGCGGTCGCCGGCGTCGCCCAGGCCGGGGACGATATAGCCGTGGTCATTGAGTTTTTCATCCACGGCAGCCACATAGATGTCCACGTCGGGATGATCCTTGTGGACCCGCTCGATGCCCTGGGGCGCGGCGATGATGTTCATGAGCTTGATGTGCTTGACATCATAGTTCTTGATGAACTGGATGGCGGCGGAGGCGGAGCCGCCGGTGGCCAGCATGGGATCGAGGATGATGACGTCCCGCTCCGCAATATCGCCGGGCATCTTGCAGTAATACTCCACCGGCTCCAGTGTGGCGGGATCACGGTAGAGGCCGATGTGTCCCACCTTGGCGGAGGGAATAAGGGTGAGGATGCCGTCCACCATGCCCAGACCCGCACGGAGGACGGGGACAATGGCCAGCTTCTTGCCGGCCAGCTGCTTGAAGGTGGAAGTGGCCACAGGGGTCTTGATCTCCACGTCGGCCAAAGGCAGATCCCGGGTGGCCTCGTAGCACATCAGGGTGGCGATCTCACTGACTACCTCGCGGAAGTCCTTGACACCGGTGTTCTCGTCCCGAAGGATGCACAGCTTGTGCTGCAGCAGCGGATGATCCAGAATGTGTACCTTTTCCATGTGTTCCATGTCAGTCATTCCCCTTTTTATTTTCCTGTTCCAACCGCTCCCGCTCGGCCTGAGAGAGGCGGTGATAGTTGGGCGTCAGTTCGGCCGCGGAGATCAGCGTCCCTGCCCGGGCCAGCTCCAGCCCCGCCCGGGCAACGCCCCACGCGCTCTGAAAGCGGAGGTTGGGCGGGACCTGCCGCAGAGCAAGTCCCCGTTTTGTCAATTCATTATAGCACAGACCCGCGCCGTCTCCAACTAAAATTTGCGTCTGCTCCGCCGCTTTCAGTTCCGCAGCCAGCTCGTCCAGGCCGATGGCCCGGTCTGGGGTCAGGCGGCGCACCCGCTCCCCATCGGAGAAGAAGAGTGCGTTGTAGACCTGGCTGCGCCGGGCGTCCATCACCGGGCAAAGGAATCCGGGCAGGGCGGACACGTTCCAGGCCATGGCATCCAGGGTGGAGACCTTGGCGCAGGGCTTGCCCAGCGCCCAGGCCAGCCCCTTGGCCGCCGACACGCCGATGCGCAGGCCGGTAAAGGACCCGGGCCCGGCAGCCACCGCGATGACGTCCACCTCAGCCAGCTTCACCCCGCAGTTTTTCAGCAGCTCCTCCGCCATGGGAAGCAGTGTGCGGGAGTGGGTCAGGCCGCTGTTCTCATAGCTCTGGGCCACCAGGAACTCATCCTCGCACAGGCAGACCGAGGCCGCCGCAGCGGAGGATTCCAGCGCCAAAATCTTCATGTCCCGTCCCCCTCGCAGATGGTGATGATCCGGTCATTCTCTCCCTCGCCCCGGCGGATGTCCACCCGGATGCAGCCCTCCAGCGCGTCGGAGACGGTTTCGCTCCACTCCACGGCGCACACGCCGCCACGGCGGAGGTAGTCCTCCCAGCCGATGTCGAAGAGCTCGTCGGAGCCGCCCAGGCGGTACATATCAAAGTGGAACAGGGGGAGCCGCCCCCCCTCGTACTCGTTGACAATGGTGAAGGTGGGGCTGGTGACCCGTCCGGGAATACCCAGCCCCCGGGCCAGGCCACGGGTAAAGGCTGTCTTGCCCGCACCCAGATCGCCGGTAAAGGCCACCACGGCACCGGGGGACAGGGTCTTGCCCAGGCGCTCGCCCAGGGCCTCGGTCTCCCCTTCCCCCGCAGTACGGTACTCCATTGATTCCCCTCCCACAATTTGTGATCTTTTCCTAAATTGCGCTGGTATAGTATAGCATAAACGCCGGAAAAATGGTATACTGTTTTTATCGATTTCAGAAGGAAGGGGGTGTTTCCGCTGTCTTGGCTTTCCGATTCGCTTCGGGAGTTCTGGGAGCGCGGGGACAAGCTGCTGCTTGCCCTGTGCCTCGCGGCCAGCGGCTTCGGCCTCGTGCTCATTTACTCCGCCACCCGCTGGAACAACGACAACCGCAGCGTAGTGGTCCAGGCCCTGGGTATTTTTCTGGGGGTGCTGGTCTATATCGCCCTGTCCACTGTGGACTTGGAGCTCTTTGTGGAGAAATCCTGGAAGTGGCTGCTGGCCTTTAATGTCGTCCTCATTCTTGCCCTCATCCCCTTCGGCTGGGGCGACACCGCCACCGGCAACAAAAACTGGATCTCTATCCCCGGCACTCCCCTGAATGTTCAGCCCGCCGAGGTGGCCAAGCTCACCTTTATCCTCCTGCTGGCCTGGCAGTGCGCCCGGCTCCAGAAAAAGGGGATCAGCAGGCCCTCCTCCGTATTTCAGCTGGTGGCCCACACCGGGCTGATGGGGGGGCTCATCGCCGTGGTCTCCGGAGACATGGGCATGACGCTGGTCTACCTTTTCCTCTTTGTCATGCTGGCCTGGACCTCCGGGGTCCGGCTGCGCTGGTTTGTCCTGGGAGCGGCGGTGTGCGCCGGCGGTGTGGCGGTGATCTGGCCCCGCATCAGCGATAAATACTTCGCCAAGCGGATCACGGTGGTCATCGACCACATAACGGGCAATCCGGCCACGCTTGTCGAACAGACCCAGGGAAAGGGATGGCAGCAGACCCGGAGCATCCTGGCCATCGGCTCCGGCGGGCTCACCGGCCAGGGTTATCTCCAAGGCATCCAGACCCAGAGTCCCTACAAAAACTCCCTCATCGCCCGGAGCACCGACAACATCTTCGCCGTCTGCGGAGAGGAACTGGGACTGGTAGGCTGTATTCTGGTCATCCTCATTCTGGCCGCCATCATTGCCCGGTGCCTCTGGGTGGCCGGTCGGGCATCCAGCCCCATGGCCGCTCTGGCCGCCACCGGCTACGCCGGGATGCTCCTGTTCCAAAGCGCCCTCAATATCGGCATGTGCCTCTATGTCCTTCCCATCGTGGGGCTCACCCTCCCCTTTTTCAGCTATGGCGGCACCTCGGTCATCACCATGTTTGCCGCCATGGGAGCGGTATCCTCCATCAAGACCCGCTCCCTCCCCAGCTGGCTGAGCGACCGCAGCAAGCTGTGACAGGCCCCGGCTGTCCATTTCTTTTTTGATCGGGGTTCCCAAAATAAGAATAACCTCCCTGTTCCCGGTGAACACTAACCTCACCCCGAAGGTTTCTTCACCCAAACAAGGAGGTTTTTTCTTTGAAACATCTCACTCGCCGCTGGACGGCTCTGGCCGTCGTCTGTGCCTTTACCCTTGCGCTCCCCGTCTCCGCCGCCCTGTTCGGCGGCAGCCAGGAGCTCCCCTCGGTGGCCGCCTTCTCCAAAAACGGCCTTGCCCCCGATGCCATCTCCTTCTCCCCCACAGATTTTCAGGTCTCCGGCAATGCCGATCTCTCCTCCATTGTCCTGACCTCCCTGCCCGACCCCAGCGCCGGGATGCTCACCATCGCCAACCAGTCCCTTCCCCTGGGCAGCGAGGTGGCCATGAGCGCTGTCAGCGGCATGCAGTTCACCCCGCTGGCCACCCCCATGCTCTCCGCCACCAGCTTCACCTTCTCTCCTGTCTTTTCCGACGGAACCACAGGTGACGACGTGACGGTGGGACTCTATCTGCTCGCCAGTGCCAACACCGCGCCTGTGGCGGAAAATCTGGAGCTCACCACCTATAAAAACGTGGAGATCACCGGCACCTTTTCCGGGGTGGACCCGGAGGGCGACCTGCTCACCTTCCAGCTGGTGAGCAAGCCCGCCCGGGGTGCGGTGACCCAGAGCGAGGATGGCTCCGCGGCCTTTGTCTACACGCCCTATGAGGACAAGACCGGCAAGGACGCCTTCACCTATGTGGCGGTGGACACCGTGGGCAACACCTCCGCCCCCGCCACTGTGTCCATCCGCATTGAAAAGCAAAAGACCAAAGTCACCTACGCCGACATGGACGGCGTGGCCGGCCACCGGGAGGCCGTACGCTTGGCTGAGGCCGGACTTCTCATCGGCGAGCAGATGGGCGATCAGTATTTCTTCCACCCCCAGGAGGCCATGAGCCGTGCCCAGTTCACCTCACTTGCCATGGCCGCCGCAGGCGTGACCCAACTGGAAGGCGTCACCCTCACAGGTTTTGCCGACGACGAGGCCATGGCCACCTGGGCCAAGACCTGCGCCTCCACCGCCCTGAAGGCCGGACTGATCCAGGGCACGCTGGATGAGAACGGACAGGTTGTGTTCCAGGCCGACGCCCCCATCACTGCCGCCGAGGCGGCTGTGGTGCTGGATCGGGCGCTGAACGTCACCGACGTCTCCGACGCCTTCTCCGCCGCCGCCCCTGCCTGGGCCAGCCAGTCGGTCTCCAACCTGGCCAGCTGCGGCGTGGTCCCCACCACTGCCTCTCTGGAGTCTCCCCTCACCCGTGCCGAGGCCGCCGTGCTCCTCTCCGGCACTCTGGATGTGCTGGAGAGCCGGGACAGCAGCGGCTGGTTCAGCTGGTAATCCTCCGTGCAAAAAGGACGCTTCCTGCATCTGCCGGAAGCGCCCTTTTTTACTTCTGAAAGGCAAAAAAACGCTGGCCGAAATAGTTGAGCACCGTGTAGAGTCCCATTCCGCAGAGCTTGGTGAGCCGCTCCACCCACACCCCGGACAGCGGGGTGAAGCCCAGAGCCCACCCGGCCAGAGGCTGGGCAATGGCGTAGGCCAGCACATAGCAAACGGCCACATTGACCGCGAATTTCACCGCCGACCGGCCGAAGGTCTCCTCACTGCGGAAGGTGAACTTCCGATTGAGGAAAAAGCTCATCACCGCCCCGGCTACATAGGCGATGGCCGTACTGGGCCAGTAGCCCAGGCCCTCCAGGGCGAACATGAGCGCCATGGACAAAAGGGTGTTCCCCACGCCCACAAGAAGGAACTTGGGGATGGAGGAGTCCAGCAGCTTACTCATCGTCCAGCACCTCCCGGATGAGAAAGCGGGGACGGCCCTTGGTCTCCAGATAGATCTTGCCGATATATTCCCCGATGACCCCCAGCGACAGGAGGATCAGTCCTCCGATGGCCCACACCGAGCAGATGACGCTGGCCCAGCCCAGGATCGTGGCTCCGGTGGCCCAGCGGACGATGGAGTAGATGAGCATAAGGATGCTCACAGCGAAGATCAGAAAGCCCAGGCCGGTGATATACCGGATGGGCTTGGTGGACAGGCTGGTGATCCCCTCCATGGCAAAGGCCAGCATCTTCTTCAGCGGGTATTTGCTCTCCCCGGCAAAGCGCTCTCCCCGCTCGTACTCCACAGTCCCGGCGGTGTAGCCGATCATGGGCACGATGCCCCGGAGGAAGAGGTTGACCTCCCGGAACTCCGCCAGCCCCTCCAGGGCCCGGCGGGACATCAGGCGGTAGTCGGCGTGGTTGAAAACGGTCTCCGCTCCCAGAAAGTTCATCACCCGGTAGAAGCCCTCGGCGGTAAAGCGTTTGAAGAACGTGTCCTTCTTTCGGGAGGAGCGGACGCCGTAGACGATGTCGCAGCCGGCATAGTAACGCTCCAGCATCCCGTCCACCGCATCCACGTCGTCCTGGAGATCTGCGTCCATGGAAATGGCCATATCGCAGCGCTCCCTGGCGGTCATCAGCCCGGCCAGCAGAGCGTTCTGGTGCCCCCGGTTCCGGGAGAGATTCACCCCGGAGAACAGATGATTTTCCTCATGCAGCGCCTCGATGAGGGACCAGGTCTTGTCCCGGGAGCCGTCGTTGACAAAGAGGACACGGCTCTTTTCAGAGACCATCCCGGCCGCCATCAGCCCCTCCAGCTTCTCCCGCAGACGACGGGAGGTCTCGGGCAGCACTTCCTCCTCGTTATAGCAGGGAACCACAATGTATAAAATATCCTTCACAGGGTACAACTCCCTCTTTGGTATGGTAGTCTTATTATACGCCTGTCAGACGAAAAAAGGAACCCGAAGGTTCCTTTTCGCGGGAAAAAAGCGGAATGGCGGCCGCCTTCTCCTCAGCCCAGCAGTTCCCGGAGCTGAGCCATGGCTTTTCGCTCGATGCGGGAGACCTGGACCTGGCTCACGCCCAGGATCCGGGCGGACTTCTCCTGCGTCAGGCCCCGGAAATAGCGCAGCGCCACCACCTGGCGTTCCCGCTCTGGCAGCGTGCGCACCGCCTCACGGAGCGCCAGCTTTTCCAGAAGCTCCTCTTCCATTCCCTCGTCGCCCACTGTCTGCTCCAGGGTCAGCCCATCCCCCAGATCCATCTGAAGGGAGGCCACCGGAGCATTGGCGGTCTCCACGGCGGCGATCTCCTCCGGCTCCAGCCCGGTTTCCGCGGACAGCTCGGAGAGGGTGGGCTCCCGCCCCATCTCCGCCTGGAGCTTGTCCCTGGCCTGCCGTACGCTGCCGCCCCGCTCCCGAAGCCCCCGGCTCACCTTCACCGTGCCGTCGTCCCGGAGAAAGCGGCGGATCTCCCCGGCGATCTTGGGGACGGCGTAGGTGGAGAACTGGGTCCCAAAGGCGGGGTCAAATCCCCGCACCGCCTTGACAAAGCCCAGGCAGCCCAGCTGATACAGGTCCTCCGGATCCACTCCCCTGCCGTAGTAGCGTCGGGCCACGCTCCAGATGAGCCCGGCGTTCTCGGTCAGCAGGCGGGCACAGGCGTCATTGTCTCCCGCCCGGGCCGTCTCCAGCAGCGACAGGGTCTCGGCGCTCACGCACCCAGCCGCCTGGCAATGCGGCGGCGCATGACCACGGTCGTTCCCTTTCCCGGTACGGAACGGACCTTCAGGGTATCCATAAAGCTCTCCATGATGGTGAAGCCCATCCCGGAGCGGTCCCCCCCGCCTGTGGTATAGAGGGGGGTCCGGGCCTGGTCCACGTCCGCGATCCCCACCCCGGAATCCTTCACCAAAATCTCCAGCGTGTTGTCTCCAAAAAGCCGCAGGCGCATGGTCACCGTTCCCAGCGTGTCCGGATATGCGTGGACGATACAGTTGGTCACCGCCTCGCTGACGGCGGTTTTGATGTCGTTGACCTCGTCCAGCGTAGGGTCAAGCTGGGCGGCAAAGCAGGCCGCCGCCGTCCTGGCAAAGCCCTCGTTGGCCGAACGGCTGAGAAAGGTGATCTTCGCCTCGTTGATCGGTCTCATATGTATTACCTCCTTCTTTATTCCGCAAAGGGAATCAGCCTGTCCACTCCGGCCGCGCGCAGCACCTTGGCCGCCTGAGCCGGGACATTGGTCAGTGTCATTCCGCCTCCCAGCTCCTTCATCCGGCGCCAGGTCCGCAGCACCAAGGCAATGCCCGAGCTGTCCATAAAGGTCACCCCGCCCAGATCCAGCTCCAGTTTTCTGGGCAGTGCGGCATCCACCTGCCTGGCCAGCTCTGCCATGAGTGTCCGGGCGGCATGGTGGTCTACTTCCCCCTCGATTCGCGCGCACAGCGCCCTTCCCTCTTCCGCGCAGGTCACCGACATATCCTTTTCCTCCTGTTCCCGCAAAAAAATCGCTGTATCCCCGAGAGGATACAGCGATTATAGCGCGTTTGACCGATATTTTTTGTCAGAATATGGATTCAAATTGGGTAAACACCCATTTGTCGCCCACCTGGGCGTAAGGGAAACTGTACACCTGCTGTCCGGTAACGGCAAAACCGTTGTTCGGATCCAGTACTTCTACGGTGGTCTGCACGGTGCAGCTTCTGGGAGCCTCCTCCGCCGGCCAGAGGACAGCGGTGGTGGCTCCGCCCTTGGTGATATCCGCCTCCCGACCCGCCGGCAGGGCGTAAAGCCCGTCCCCGGTGTCCAGGAACCGGTCCTGGCCGGGCGGCAGAAGCCCGTCCACCACTTCGTCGGAAAACAGGGTCTTCAGATAGGCCCGCAGGTCATCCAGACTGCGCAGGCCGGAAGCAGTGACTCTGTGGTAGGTCAGGTCGGGCCGGATCTGCGTATCCCCGGCATCCAGTGCCAGCCCGCTGTCGCCATAGCCCGCAAACCAGCTGTACGCCTCGGTGGCCTCCCGGTAGACCCGAAGGACCTCCTCGTCAGACGGCCCGCCCGCTGTGGGAGCGGCCGAAAGCGGAACTTCTGATTCTTCGATGGGTTCCGGGCTCTCCGGGATCGCTTCGCTTTCCGCAGGCGGCGTCCCGGTCTCCGCCGGCTCCGGGCTCTCGGGCACCCGGCTGGGTGCCGGGGAAACCGTGTGGAAGGCCGTGGGCCGCGCTGTCGCGGGAACATTCGTCTCTACTTCAGGGGAAACCGCCGTCTCCGGAGATCGGCACCCCTCCAGTCCCACTGCCGCCAGAACAGCGGCGAGCAGGATCAAATACTTTTTCATTGGGCAACGCCCCTCCTCCGGCCGGATATTCCGCGCCTTGTACGCTATTGTATCCGTCCGGTTTGCAAATCACAACTGCAATCCGATGACAAAACTGTGCATCATTCTGCCGTTTTTCCGGTTTAGCCCAGCGATGCGGCAGATTGCTCCAATTTTGCGATCAGAGCCCGCAGGGTCTCGGCCCGCTCCCGCTGGCCCCGGACCACCTGCTCGGGGGCCTTGCTGACGAAGGCGGGGTTGCCCAGCCGGGCCTCCAGGCCCGCCAGCTCGTTCCTCCGCTGGCCCAGCTCCTTCTCCACGCGCTTCTTTTCCTGCTCCAGATCCACCAGCTCGGCCAGCGGCATAAAGACACGGGCCACATGGGTCACCACCGACACCTGGCCCTTGGCGCTCTCCTCGGCGTCGCTCCCGGCGTCCGAAACGCCCACCACCGTCACGCCGCTGGCGTAGGCCAGACGCTTCAGAAGGGGGATGCCCTGGGTGAACACCCCGGTCTCCAGGGTGGAGATGGTGAGGTGTGCTTTCTTGGAGGGCAGCACGTTGAGTTCGGCCCGCTTGGTGCGGACGGCCCGGGTGGCGTCGATGATGAGATCCACCGCCTTCTCCTCCGCGGGGAAGTCCAGCTCCTCCCGACGCTCAGGCCACTTCTGGAGCATCAGGAACTCCCCCTCGCCGGAGCCGGCCTCCCGGGGCAGAGCCTGCCAGATCTCCTCCGTGAGGAAGGGCATGAAGGGATGGAGCAGCTTCAGTGTCTGGATGAGGACGTAGCACAGTACCTGCTGGGCCTGCTCCTTGGCGGCGGGATCGCTCCCCTGGAGGCGGGTCTTGGTAAACTCGATATACCAGTCGCAGTAGTCGTCCCAGATGAAGTCGTAGACCTTCTGGGCGGCCACGCCCAGCTCGTAGCGGTCCATGTTGTCGGTCACGTCGGGAACGAGAGCGTTGAGCTTGGAGAGGATCCACTTGTCCTCGTTCTCCAGCTCCTCAGGCAGCTCCACATGGTCGATGGTCAGGTTCATCTGCACGAAGCGGCTGGCGTTCCAGATCTTGTTGGCAAAGTTGCGCATGGCCTCGCACCGCTCGGTGTAGAAGCGCATGTCGTTTCCGGGGGAGTTTCCGGTGATCAGGTTGAAGCGCAGGGCGTCCGCGCCGTACTGCTCGGCGATCTCCAGCGGGTCGATCCCGTTGCCCAGAGACTTGGACATCTTCCGGCCCTTGTCGTCCCGCACCAGGCCGTGGATGAGCACGGTGTGGAAGGGGGGCTTGCCGGTGTGCTCGCAGCCGGAGAAGATCATCCGGGCCACCCAGAAGAAGATGATGTCATAACCGGTGACCAGAACGTCGGTGGGATAGAAGTATTTGAAATCCTCGCTGTTCTCGTCCGGCCAGCCCAGTGTGGAGAAGGGCCAGAGGGCGGAGGAGAACCAGGTGTCCAGCACGTCCTCCTCCTGGCGGATGTGCTTGGAGTGGCAGTGGGCGCACTCGGTGGGATCGGTCTCGGAGACGGTGATCTCGCCGCAGTCCTCGCAGGTCCAGGCGGGAATGCGGTGGCCCCACCAGAGCTGGCGGGAAATACACCAGTCCCGGACGTTCTCCATCCAGTTGGTATAGGTCTTGGAGAACCGCTCGGGAACGAACCCGGTCTCCCCCTCGTTGACCACCCGCAGGGCCTCCTTGGCCAGGGGCTCCATCTTCACAAACCACTGGGCGGAGATGAGAGGCTCCACATCGTTGTGGCAGCGGTAGCAGGTGCCCACGTTGTGCTGGTGCGGCTCCACCTTCACCAGATATCCCTGCTCCTCCAGATCGGCCACGATGGCCTTGCGGGCCTCGTAGCGGTCCATGCCGGAGTACTTGCCGTACCCCTCCACTACTTTGCCGTTGTCGTCCAGCACCCGGATGGTCTCCAAATGATGGCGCAGGCCCACCTCAAAATCGTTGGGGTCGTGGGCGGGGGTCATCTTCACACAGCCGGTGCCGAACCGGACGTCCACATACTCGTCGGCCACAATGGGCATTTCCCGGCCCACCAGGGGCAGAATACAGGTCTTGCCCACCAGGTCGGTGTAGCGCTCGTCAGCGGGGTTGACAGCCACACCAGTGTCGCCCAGCATGGTCTCGGGCCGTGTGGTGGCCACGATGACCCAGCGGTCGGCCTCGCCCTGGATGGGGTAGCGGATGTGCCAGAGATGGCCGGGCTTGTCCTGATACTCCACCTCGGCGTCGGAGAGAGCCGTGACACAGTGAGGGCACCAGTTGATGATGCGGCTCCCCTTATAGATGAAGCCCTTGTTGTAAAGGCTCACAAACACATGGCGAACGGCCCTGGACAGGCCCTCGTCCATGGTGAACCGGGCCCGGGACCAGTCGCAGGAGACACCCAGCTTTTTCTGCTGCTCCACGATGCGGGCTCCATACTTCTCTTTCCAGTCCCACACCCGCTCCAAAAACTTCTCCCGGCCCAGATCGTAGCGGGTCAGACCCTCCTTCTCCCGGAGGGCCTCCTCCACCTTGATCTGGGTGGCGATGCCGGCGTGATCGGTGCCGGGGACCCACAGCGCCGCGTAGCCCTCCATCCGCTTGAAGCGGGTGAGAATGTCCTGCAGAGTGCAGTCCATGGCGTGGCCCATGTGGAGCTGGCCGGTGACGTTGGGGGGCGGCATGACAATGGTGAAGGGCTTCTTTTCCGGATCCCGATGTCCCTCGAAGCAGCCGTTCTTCTCCCACATCTCATAGATGCGGCTCTCCACTTCCTGGGGCTCATATGCCTTTGGCAGTTCTTTCGCCATAATCTTGATTCACTCCTGTCTCAAATCTTCACAAAGGGAAGCTCTTTTCCGGTTTTTTCCTTCAAAAAGGCCCCGAACTTGGCCGGGTCGCCCTGGAGAAATCCCGCTTTGGAGAGGATGTACCCGGAGAACTTGTTCAAAAAGAGTACAAAATAGTCCTCCGTCTCCGCCAGCGCCCGAAACTCACCATACTGGTGGACCACCTTTTCCGTCCCGCCCTGGGCCACCATGCCGGCGTCGTCGAAGTAAAACTTCTGCTCAAAGCGCTCGGGCAGCCGCCGGGCGGTCTTAAAGGTCAGATAGCGATACCAGTTGATGCCCCAGACAAAGGCCAGGGTACTCAGGGCGATGCCCAAAAATGCGCCCGCGCCGCCCCGGGAAACCCCCAGCGCCGCGCCGCTGGCGGTCAGCCCGATCAGGCCAAAACCGATCAGCCCCCAGTGGATGGCCGTCATCTTGAGCTTCTGGACCGTCTTGCAGCTGACCTTCTGGTAGGCCATGATCTCCGTCTTTCCCAGATCTGTTTTCACCAGGAATTCCATCTGAACCCTCCTCAGTAAACTTGGCGGACTTTATGCCTGCCTCTTGCCCGCCCGGCCCTGACGGCCGCCGACTCCGCAAAAAATGCCCTGAGGCCTTTCGGCCTCAGGGCGAATCTTCTCCGCGGTACCACCTGAATTCGGGCGTGACACGCCCGCGCTCATCCCGTAACGTGGGATACGTCCGGCCTTACTTCACTTCGGGCCGGCAGCTCCGGGGCGACTTCCGCAGCAGGGTCACGGGACCTCACACCAGCCGATCCCTCTCTTGGCTTCCCCTGGGGCGTACTGCTCCCCTTCTCCGCATTTAGCTATGTTATTATATGCAATTTTCCCCGGAAAGTCAAGAAAAATCAGCTCCCGCCCAACCTGTCTGCATGGAAGGGATCCGTGCGCAAAAAAGGCCGCGGCCAAATCAGTCAAACAGGGGCTTTCCGCCGTGACGGCTCAAAAAAGGGCGCACCAATCTCCCGATAAGCCAAAATGTTTCCCTACAAGAACAGATATTGGCATGCTGCCAACCCATAAAGCGCCCTCCTTTCTTCGATTATGTTTTCCACATTACTCATTTTCAGCCGCTGTATCAACTTTTTTTCTTTGCAAGAAGGCAAACTTGGTCTCCGAGCAGAGCACCGACAGAAAGATCAGCACAAAGCCAACCAGCATCTGCACCGTGGGGCGCTCCCCGTCGAAAAGGACGGCAAAGAGAACACCGAAGGGTGCCTCCAGCGCCAACAGCACGGCGGCGGTGGCGGGGGCGGTGTACTTCTGGCCGATATTTTGGAACAGCAGCGCCCCTGCCGTGGCGAACACTGCCAGATAGCCCAGCCGCCACACCGCATCCAGCGGCAGGGCCGCCGTGGGGAAGCCCCCGGTCAGGAGGACAAATATCCAAGCCCAGAGCGCGGTAAAAGCGAACTGGAGCGTGGTCAGGAGAAAAACGTCCTTGCCCTGGGAGAATCGAGCCACCGCCACGATATGGAGCGCATAAGCCAGTCCGCTGCCCAGCGTGAGCACATCCCCTATATTCATGGTCAGAGAGCCGTTCAGCGAGACCAGGCCGATTCCGGCGATGCACAGCGCCGCTGCCAGCAGGTTGTAGCGGTCGGGACGCTGGTGGGAAATCCCCCAGTAAAGAAAGGGCACGATAACACAGTAGACGGCGGTGAGAAAGGCATTGTTTCCAGAACTGGTCCGCTCCAAGCCGAAGGTCTGCACAGTATAGGCCAGAAACAGCAGGGTGCCCATGACGGCCCCGCTCCTCACATACCACCGGTCCACGCTCTTCCAGTTGCGGAAGAATATCACGAACAGGATCAGCGCGGCAATCGTAAACCGGATGGCCAGCAGGAAAAAGACCGGCACATGGTCCAGAGTATTCTTCATCACAAAGAAAGAAGATCCCCAGACCAAGGTGGCCAGCAGGATCAGGGGCTTGGCAAGTTTTTTCAGGACAGCGGATTCGTTCATCGGTTGTGTCGGCTCCTTTACCGTGGTATCATAGTTCAAAATGAGGTGAGCGCATGGAAAAACTGACGGCAGACTTTTTCGCCCGGGACACGGTGACCGTGGCCCGGGACCTGCTGGGAAAACACTTGGTGCGAGTTTGGGAGGGGGTCCCCCTCACCGTCCGGATCACCGAGACCGAGGCCTACATCGGTCGGATGGACAAAGCCTGCCACGCCTACGGCGGCCGGCGGACTCAACGGACGCAGACCCTGTTCGCCCCGCCGGGAACCGCCTATCTCTACCTGATCTACGGCATGTATCACTGTCTCAACTGCGTCACTGAGGCCGAGGGCGAGCCTGCCGCCGTTCTCATTCGGGCGGCCGAGCCGGTAACGCAGGCGGATGCGGACGCCATATCTGACAGGCGTTTTCACTGTATAGCTTCCGAAATGTCAAGCTATCAGAGGAAAAATTTTCTGAATGGGCCGGGAAAGCTCTGTGAAGGTTTATCGCTTACCACTGCTCAGAATGGAATTTCTCTCACCGGGGATGTCCTCTACCTGCTGGACAGCGGCGAAACCCCGAGCCCCATCCATGTCGGCAAACGCATCGGTATCGACTACGCCGAAGAGGCGGTCGACTTTCCATGGAGGTTTTATCTGTGATCTTTTTTGACTTGGACGGCACCCTCATCGACTCCAACGGCGTGTGGGTGCAGATCGATCTGGACTTTTTGTCCCGGCGTGGTCTGACTCCCACCACCGAATACACCGACATGGTGGCCCACTCCATCTTCCCGGCCGCCGCCCGGTTCACCCGGGACTATTACGGCCTGAGCGACTCCCCCGAGGACATCATGGCCCAGTGGCGGGATATGGCTTACAACGCCTACGCCCATACCATTCCGCTCAAGCCCGGGGCCGGGGCGCTGCTGGAGGGCCTGTCCGCCCGGGGCGAGCCTATGGCCCTTCTCACCGCCAGCCTACCGGAGCTCTGCCGGGCCTCTCTGGCCCGGCACGGGCTGAACCGATACTTTCAGGGATTTTTCTTTGCCCAGGAGGCTGGGCTGGAAAAACGGGACCCGGCGGTCTATCCTCTGGCGGCGGAGCGCTTCGGCTGCTCGCCGGACCGCTGCATCCTGCTGGAAGACGCCCCAGACAACTGTGCCGCCGCCAGCGCGGCGGGATTCACTGTGGTGGGGGTCTACGACGACTTTTACTCCCCCCGGTGGGCGGATGTGGCGGCCCACAGCCACCGGACGGTACGCAGTTTGGAAGATCTTCTGCCCGATCTGAACGGCGGAGCCTTTTCCCTCACAGCTTCTCCATGTACTGAGCGGCGGATTTGAGCATCAGCTTCTTGGTGCCCACATTGTCGAAGGCCACCTCAACCAGTGCGTCCCCGCCCATCTTGGTGATGGTCAGGATCATCCCCTTGCCGAACGCCTTGTGGCGCACCATCTCTCCCTTTTGGAACTCCGGCAGCGGCGCTGCGGCGGTCCGGGCGGCCTTTGGGCTGCTCGCGGCCGCCGTTTTTGTTTCCCCGGAAACGGTTGGGGGGGTATAGCCCCGGTCGGCCCAGGGCCTGCTGTACCCGCTCCCACCGCTGGAATAGGCGGCGTGGTACTCCCGCTCCGGGCGCCAGTCGCCTTCGGCCATTCGCTCCCCGCCCCGGTAGGGCGAGCGGCCGCTTCGCTCCACCCGCTCCTCGGGGATCTCCCCCAGGAACCGGGAGGGCCGGTTGGCGGAGGTACGGCCGTAGAGCATCCGCTGGGCGGCGCAGGTCATGTGCAGGGTCTCTCTGGCCCGGGTCATGGCCACATAGCAGAGCCGCCGCTCCTCCTCCATTTCCTCCATGTCTCCAATGGCCCGCGTCCCGGGAAAAATCCCCTCTTCCAGTCCCACCACAAAGACCACGGGAAACTCCAGTCCCTTGGCTGAGTGCATGGTCATCATCACGGCGGAGTCCTCGCTGGGGTCGTGGTTGTCCAGGTCGGTATAGAGTGCGATCTCGTCCAGGAAGCCCGCCAGAGTGGGCGCCTCGCTGTTGTCCAGATAGGTCTGGATGGAGGAGCCCAGCTCCCGCACGTTTTCCAGCCGGGTGCGGTCCTCCACTGTTCCCCTGGCCTCCAGAGCCACGGCGTAGCCGCTGTCGGCGCAGAGCACCTCGTAAAACTGGGTCAGCGGCATCTCGCCCGCCTGCTTTCGCAGGCCGCGGATGAGATCCGCGAAGAGGTCGAGCTTGGCCGCCGCCTTTTGAAGCTCGGGCCAGCTGCGGGCGTCGCTCACCACCTCCCAGAGGGAACGGCCGTTCCGCGCGGCGATGGCCTGGGCGGTCTCTACTGTTTTGGAGCCAATGCCTCTGGGCGGGTTGTTGATGATCCGCTGAAGCCGCAGGTCGTCCCCGGGATTGTTGACCACACAGAGATAGGCCAGCATGTCCTTGACTTCCATCCGGTCGAAGAAACGGGTGCCTCCGATGATGCGGTAGGGCACACCGTTGCGCTTCATGGCTATTTCCAGCTCCCGGGACTGGGCGTTCATCCGGTAGAGGATGGCAAAGTCCTTCCACTTCCGCCCGGCGGAGTAGCCGGTGAGGATCTGGGCCGCCACATACTGCGCCTCGTCATCCTGATTCATGGCGGTGTAGAGCTTGACCCGATCCCCGGCGCCGTGCTCGGTCCAGAGCTCCTTGCCCTTGCGGCCCTGATTGTTGCGGATGACGGCATTGGCCGCCTCCAGAATGTTTTCCGTGGAGCGGTAATTCTGCTCCAGCCGAATGGTGCGGCAGCCCTTGTACTCCTGCTCAAAGGAGAGGATGTTCTCGATGGTGGCCCCCCGGAAGCGATAGATGGACTGATCGTCGTCGCCCACCACGCAGAAGTTCTCGTGTCCGCCCGCCAGAATGGAGGCCAGCTGATACTGGAGGTTGTTGGTGTCCTGGTACTCGTCCACCAGAACATAGCGAAATTTCTGCTGATAGTAGGAACGCACCTCTTCGCTCCTTTGCAGCAGGAGAACGGTGCGGAGAATGAGGTCGTCAAAATCCAGGGCATTGGCCGCCTTGAGCCGCTTTTCATACTCGGTGTAGACCAGGGAGATCCGCTGAAGCCGATAATCACCGCTCTTGGCACATTCATCGGCGTAGTCCTTCGCCAGCTTCATGGCGTCCTTGGCCCGGGAGATGGCACCCAGGATGGACTTGGGCGGAAAAGCCTTCTCATCGATGTTCTTATCCCTCAAAATGTCTTTCACCACCCGTTCGGCATCGGCCGAGTCGTAGATGGTAAAGGAGGTGCCGTACCCCAGCCGGTCGATGTCCCGCCGGAGAATGCGGGCGCAGGCGGAGTGGAAGGTGGAGGCCCACACGTCGTTGGCCGAGGGACCCAGCATCCGCCCCAGACGGTCCTTCAGCTCTCCGGCTGCCTTGTTGGTGAAGGTGATGGCCAGAATGGACCAGGGGGCCGCGGGGTCCAGGCGGCACAGCGCTTCGGCCCGATCCCGTCCGGCGTTGGAGGGATGGGCGGCGTATTCTTCCAGGAAGGCCAGATCCTCCCCTGTGACCCCGGCGGGAACCTCACCGGAGTCGGAGCCCCGGCCGTATTTCATCAGGTTGGCCACCCGGTTGATGAGCACGGTGGTTTTGCCGCTCCCCGCCCCCGCCAGCAGCAGAAGAGGACCCTCGGTGGCCAGCACCGCCTTGCGCTGCTCCGGATTCAGGTGGGAAAATTCCCCCTCGATGGCCGCCCGACGAGCCTTGCAGAATCGAAGCTGTTCCTTTGCATCCAACATAGCGTTCTCCCATTTCTCTTTTTTCGCAGTTCTTTTTATTTTAGTACAGAAGCGCCGGAAGGTCAACGCCCGGTTTTCTCCTGTAAAAAACACCCGGGGATTCCAAACAGGGTAAATCCCACCGAGGCCGGCGTCACCACCACGCCCCCCAGGGAGGCAGAGCAGTGAACCACCCAGAGCGTCCCCTCCCCGTCCCGGCCCAGGACGATGCCCACATGGGACAGGTCTGAAAAAAAGGCCAGATCACCGGGCCGGGGCAGCGGCACGGGCCGACAAGCCGCATACTGGGCCCGCACCCCCTCCCCCACGGCGTCATAAGCCTCCGGGTCGCCCAGTGCCGCGGCCGACGCCCAGGAGACCAGCCCGGAGCAGTCCAGTCCATAGCGCCGAAGCCGCCCCGTGGAATCGCTCCCCTCCGCCGTCACCCGTCTCCACCGGCCCCAGGCCCGATCCCAGCCGTCAGAGCGGGACTTTCCGCCCCAGAAGTAACCGACCCGCCCCACCAGGCCGCAGGCGGTGCGGACCAGCGCCCGGCGATCCGGGTCCCGTTCCCCGGCCAACGTCTCCCCCAGCAGCGGCTTCACCTCCGACGGCACTCGGACGGCCCGCTGATACAAGAGTTGGGACAGCAACAGCCCCACTGCCAGCAAAAAGACCGCCGCCCGGCGCCGGGCGGCGGTCTCGTCTCTGTTTCGTCTCACACGCATCCCCCCGGCACAGCATACGCCCGGGAGGATCCGCTCATACCGCCTGTTTTACGCTCTGGCGGCCCAGCTTCACGCAGGCGGTGATCACGCCGAAGAGGAACCAGTAGAAGAACATATTCCGGGGATAGAACCAGGTGTACTCCGCCACCGAGATCAGCAGGATGCCGCAGAAGCCCGCGACGGCCGCGGCCAGCAGATTCTTCACCCGCCGGTCGGTGCAGGCAAGATAGCTCTTCACGCCGGTCTTGAGCTGATAGAACAGCGTCCCCAGGAAGGCCAGCGCCCCAAACAGGCCGGTCTCGGCCCAGACCTGGAGATAGTTGTTGTGGGTGTGGATGGGGAAATTGCCGTCAAACATGGCCGGATAGCCTTTGAAAGTCTGTTTGAGGATATCGCTGCCCAGCCCCACGCCCCGCAGCCAGTAGTCCTTCATCAGCGTGGCGCTGGCATCATAGATGGCAAAGCGGTAGCTGGTGGAGGAGTCCTTCATGTTGCCGATGGTGAGGATCCGGTTATAGATGGTCTCGGGCAGCAGCGGGATGCAGCAAAGGCCCAAAACCACCAGCAGCGGGATGAGTTTCCAGTTCCAGAAGGCCAGAAATACCACCCCGGCCAGTGCAAAGCCCAGCCAGCCGGAGCGGGAGTAGGTAAAGGCCAGCGCGATGCCGCACACGGCGAAGGAAAACAGAGCGGCCACCCGCCCCCTCCAGCCCTTGGCGTTGAGAAACAGGGCAAAGGTCAGGGGGGTGAGCATGACCAGCAGCTCGGCAAAGTTGTTGGGGTTGTCGAAGAAGGAGTAGACCCGCCCGGGCATTCCGGCGTTCACCGCCATGTCCTGCTGGTTGGCCACCACGTCTACGCCAACCACGCCCTGGTAACAGCCGTAAAGGGCTGCCACCGTCAGCCCCGCCACCGCCAGAACGGCGATGAGCTGGAGCTGTTCATACCGCTTCACCGAGCTCACCACCAGCAGAGCCAGGAGAAAGGCGGTGAGGTGGAAGATAAAAAAGCGCAGGGAGAGCCGGGTGGAGATGGAAGTGAGCAGCGCATAGCACACGAAGCCCATAAACAGCGTCAGATAAGGCCCCAGCTCCACCATCTCCAGCCGGTGGCTGGGCCGGGCGGCGCTGCCCAAAGCAAAAAGAACGAAGAGCCCCACCACGCCCACAAAGGCGTACATGTTGTTCCAGCTGTCGTGGGGCACCAAAAGCATCACAGCCAGGAACGCGCCGGTGAAAAAGAAGGTGGCCCCGCCCAGGGCGGACACCGCACGGAAACAGAGACTCCCGTCCCAGATCCCTTTCCCCACCTTGTAGATCCACCGGAACAGGGCGCACGGGATGTTCAGGATGGCGGTGAGCGCCCCGCAGGTCATGCTCCCCGGCCAGCTCCGGGCCACAGCCCCCTCCCGCCAGAGGAAGCGGCAGACCACGCTGCCCCGGATATTCTCTCCCACCCCGCGGGAAAAGCGCCGCAGGGCGTTTCCAACGCCGCTGTTCTCCCAGGCTCCGGTCAACGCCGACCAGAGCGCCAGAAAAAAGCGGCAGACAATACTGTTTTCTACTACGGTCATAGTTTCTGCTCCAAACTCAGCCGTTGACGGCCTTTTCATAGACTTGGAAGGTCGCGGCAGCCATTTTGTGGATCTCAAACCGCGCCTCAATATTGGCAAGTGCATTTACCTTACAGTTCTCCCGGAACGCCGGATCCTCCAGGAAGCGCTTCATGGCCTCCGCCATGGAGTCCGGATCGTCGTAGGTCACCAGAAGTCCCCCGTCCGCAGGGGTTTTGATGATGTCGCTGTTGCCCCCCATGTCGGTGATCACGGCGGGGAGCCCCGCGGCCATGGCCTCCACGATGAGAAAACTCAATGCCTCGTGCTGAGAGGAATTGATGTAAAGGTCAGAGGCTTTATATAGGTTTTTGATGTCCTTTCGAAAGCCGATGAACTTGACCTGATCCCCGGTCAGTCCCAGCTCCTGGGCCAGGGCTTTGGTGGGTTCCAGCAAAGGGCCGTCCCCGGCCAAAACCATGGTGAACGGCCGGTCAGACCGCTCGGCAAGCCGCTTCAGGGAGCGGATCAGATAGGCGTGGCCTTTGTCGTCGGCAAAGCGGGAGGCACAGAGCATCACGAAGCGGTCGTCCGGAATACCCAGTTCCGCCCGCAGGGTGGATTCCGACCTGTCTCCGGCCCAGGCGTCCGGATCCACGGCGTTGAAGATCACCTGGATGTGTCCGCCGCTCCAGCCGTTGGCCATGAGCTGCTCTTTTCCCTTGTTGCAGACGGCGATCATCTGATCCTGCCGCTTGTCCAGCCACCGGTTGGACAGGCGGGTGACGGCGTCGTTGGCCAGGACAAAGTGGTTGGTATACACCACACGGATCTTCCGATTGTACCGCTTGGCCAGCATGGCAATGTAGTTCTCCCGCAGGTAGTGGCAGTGGATGAGCTCGATCCCCCACTCCCCGCACAGCCCGGCCAGCTCCCTGGCCGCCCGGAAATCGAACCGGCTGGAGAGGGTGATCTGCCGGGTGGGCACGCCCATGGCCTCCAGCCGCTCCACCAGCAGTCCGCCCTCGTTGTAGGCAAAATAAGGCTCCACCCGCCCGTCGGCGGAGAGGTATTTGACCAGCGTCTCCACATAACGCTCCGTCCCCGCCTTTCCGGCAAAGTTGAGCAGATACAGTACTTTCATGCCCTTCCTCCTCAGAAACGCATTTTCACAGGCCGCCATCAGATCCCGGGGCCGTTCTCTTTAGTTTACCCCAACACGGCAAACTTGTCCAGTTCCAATTACAAAGACCGGGCGGAACAGGAAGACGCCGCCGCGCTCCCGGCGCGGCGGCGTCTCTGTTCTCAGTTTTACAGCGCGGCCTTCAGCGCCTCCGCCAGGTCGGTGCGCTCCCAGGGCAGGTCGATGTCGGTGCGGCCGAAATGGCCGTAGGCGGCGGTCTGCTCATAGATCGGCCGGCGCAGATCCAGCTTTTCGATGATCTTGGCCGGGCGCAGGTCGAAGTACCGGTTCACCAGTTGGGCCAGCTTCTCCTCAGAGACCTTGCCGGTGCCGTAGGTATCCACCAGAACAGATACGGGGTGGGCCACACCGATGGCATATGCCACCTCGATCTGGCACTTCCGGGCCAGGCCGGCGGCCACGATGTTCTTGGCCACGTACCGGGCCATGTAGGCCGCAGAGCGGTCCACCTTGGTGGGATCTTTGCCGGAGAAGCAGCCGCCGCCGTGGGCGGCGGAGCCTCCGTAGGTGTCCACAATGATCTTCCGTCCGGTGAGGCCGGTGTCCCCAACAGGGCCGCCCACCACGAACCGTCCGGTGGGATTGACGTAGAACTTGGTGCCGGCATCCAGGTAACGGGCGGGGATGACCGGCTTGATGATGGTCTCCACCACCGCCTCCCGCAGATCCTTGAGGGCAATATCCGGATCATGCTGGGTGGAGACCACGATGGCAGGACAGCGCAGGACATTCCCCTCCCCGTCGTATTCCACGGTGACCTGGCTCTTGCCGTCGGGCCGCAGCCAGCTCAGTTCCCCGCTCCTGCGGGCATCGGCCAGCTTCCGGGCGAGCTGATGGGCCATGGCGATGGGGGCAGGCATCAGCTCGGGAGTCTCGTCACAGGCATAGCCGAACATCATGCCCTGATCCCCCGCGCCGATGAGGTCTGCCGCGTCGGTATTGCCGTTCTGCGCCTCAAAAGATTGGTTGACCCCCATGGCGATGTCGGGAGACTGCTCGTCGATGGCGGTCATCACGGCGCAGGAGCGGTAATCAAAGCCGTAGGAGGGATCGGTGTAGCCGATGCGCTCCACGGTGCGGCGAACGATGGCGGGGATATCGGTGTAATGCTCGGTGGTGATCTCGCCCATGACCACCACCATGCCGGTGGTGGTAAAGGTCTCACAGGCCACATGGGCCGTGGGATCGGCGGCAATAATGTCGTCCAGGACGGCGTCGGAGATCTGGTCGCACACCTTGTCGGGGTGCCCCTCCGTCACGGATTCAGAAGTAAAAAGTCGATTTGCCATTGCTCTCATCCTTTCTGTTCGGGCAACAAAAATACCCTGCCGAAAGCGACAGGGTACAGGTTCCCCATCCTCATCTTTCGATTGCTTCGCCGGATTTGGCACCTTGCGTTCCCGCAGGTTGCCGGGTTTCATCGGGCCGTTCCCTCCACCACTCTTGATAAGGCGGTATTTACTTTTCGTCTTTATTATACATATGTCGGTTTTCCCTGTCAAGAGGAGATATCTATGTCCTTTTCGCCAAAAGTTCACACTTTCTTCCTTTACTTTTGCATGAAAAGCGGGTACAATGCTTTTTACATCTCATTTGAGGAGGTTTTCGCCTTGCGCGCCATTGAACAGCGTCTGGATCGATTTTGCCGGGAGCACCCCCGGTTCGGCATCCCCAATCTGATGAACTACCTGGTCATCGGTACTGTGATCGTTTTCCTGCTGGACCGCTTCAGCTATGGCGGTGCCTCCAGCCTGCTCTATTTCAGCCGCCCCGCTGTTTTCAGCGGTCAGATCTGGCGTCTGGTCTCTTTTGTTTTTGTCCCTGTGAGCTCCAGCCTGCTGAGCGTGGCCCTCTCCCTCTACTTTTACTGGTGGATCGGCTCCACCCTGGAACGGGAGTGGGGGACCGCCCGGTTCAGCCTCTTTTACCTGCTGGGCGTCGGGTTCAACATCCTCTACGGGCTCATCGCCGGTTACGCCAGCATCGACTTTCTTAATCTTTCCCTGTTCTTCGCCTTTGCTGTTCTCTATCCTGACATGCAGGTCCTGCTGTTCTTCATCATCCCCATCAAGATCAAGTGGCTGGCCTGGGCCGACGTGGTTATTTTTGGGCTCCAGATGATCACCAGCCTGATCCGCCTGCAGTTTGTCAGCGCCTTCCTCCCGTTGGTGGCCGTCCTCAACTTCCTGCTCTTCTTCTGGTCGGACCTGACGGACGCCGTGGGGCGGCAAAAGCGGCGCTATCAGCACCAGCACGCCCAGCAGACGGTGAACTTCAAGCAAGCCACCCGGCAGGCTCAGCAGCAAAAGGGTTATATCCACAAATGCGCCGTATGCGGCAAGACCGATACCGACTTTCCCGACATGGAATTTCGCTACTGCTCCAAATGCAATGGCTACTACTGCTATTGCAAGGATCATATCAACAACCA
>NZ_JBNPLQ010000005.1:0-100362 GCF_050313575.1 Candidatus Pseudoscillospira sp. SGI.172
AGGCTATCTGGGCCGCAAGACCGGCAAGGGCTTCTACGACTATTCCAAGAAGTAAGTCCGGCCCAAAATACGGCGGGTCCGGGAGGCGTTCGCACGCCGATGACCGGAGTGCCCTGAATTAAGAAGTCCCAATGGGGGGGACGAGGGATTCTCTCGCGCATCCCGTGAAAATATCAATGGAGGAAGGTATCAATATGGATTTGCATCTGACCAAAGAGCAAGAAATGCTGCGCAAGATGTATCGTGATTTTGCGCAGAATGAAGTCAAGCCTCTGGCCGAAGAGGTCGACGAGGAGGAGCGCTTCCCCGAGGAGACCGTCAAAAAGATGGCCAAGCTGGGCATGATGGGTATTTACTTCCCGAAGGAATACGGCGGAGCCGGCGCGGACGTTCTGTCCTACGTCATGGCCGTCGAGGAGATGAGCAAGGTCTGCGGCACTACCGGCGTTATCATTTCCGCCCATACCTCTCTGTGCGCCGCGCCCATCTATGAGCACGGCACCGAGGAGCAGAAGATGAAGTACCTGCCGAAGCTGTGCAAGGGCGAGTGGATCGGCGCGTTCGGCCTGACCGAGCCCGGCGCGGGCACCGACGCCCAGGGCCAGCAGACCACCGCCGTGGATGCCGGGGATCACTGGGTGCTCAACGGCTCCAAGATCTTCATCACCAACGCGGGCTTTGCCAACGTGTTCATCATCATCGCCATCACCGGCAGCCACGCCGACAAGCGGGGCCGCAAGGTGAAGGATATCTCCGCGTTCATTGTGGAGCGGACCGATCCCGGCTTCTCCGTGGGCAAGCACGAGAAGAAGATGGGCATCAAGGGTTCTTCTACCTGCGAGCTGATCATGGAGGACTGCATCATCCCCAAGGACCGTCTGCTGGGCCAGCTGGGCAAGGGCTTCAAGATCGCCATGCAGACCCTGGACGGCGGCCGGATCGGCATCGCCTCCCAGGCCCTGGGCCTGGCGGAGGGCGCCATCGAAGAGACCATCGCCTACACCAAGGAGCGTGTGCAGTTCGGCAAGCGCATCTCCCAGTTCCAGAACACCCAGTTCCAGCTGGCCGACATGTACGCCAAGACCGAGGCGGCCAAGTGGCTGGTGTACTCCGCCGCCATGAAGAAGCAGAACCACGAGCCGTACAGCATGGACGCCGCCATGGCGAAGCTGGTGGCGGCCGAGACCGCTTCCGACGTGACCCGCCGGTGCGTGCAGCTCTTCGGCGGCTACGGCTACACCCGCGAGTATCCCATGGAGCGGATGATGCGGGACGCCAAGATCACCGAGATCTATGAGGGCACCAGCGAAGTGCAGCGGATGGTCATCTCCGCGCACCTGGGCATTAAGTAAGGAACTGGAGGGAGAAGCAACATGAAAGCAATCGTTTGTGTCAAGCAGGTGCCGGATACGTCCGGTGTCGTGGCGGTCAAGGAAGACGGCACCATGGACCGTGCCGCAATGGCCACCATCACCAACCATGACGACCTGGCCGCTGTTGAGGCGGCTCTGGAGCTGAAGGACGCCACCGGCTGCGAAGTGGTCGTGGTTTCCATGGGCCCCCCTCCTGCCGAGGGAATGCTGCGGGAGCTGCTGGCCATGGGCGCCGACAAGGCGGTCCTGGTCTCTGCCCGTGAGTTCGGCGGATCGGATACTTATGCCACCTCTCAGATCCTGGCTGCCGCCATCAAGAAGATCGGCGTGGAGCAGGACGACGTGGTGTTCTGCGGCCGTCAGGCCATCGACGGTGACACCGCCCAGGTGGGTCCCCAGATCGCCGAGAAGCTGCATCTGCCCCAGGTGTCCTACGCGGCGGACGTGAAGATGGAGGGCAATGCCCTGACCGTCAAGCGGCTGCTGGAGGACGGCTATATGATGCTGAAGGTTCAGACCCCGTGCCTGATCACCTGCGTCAAGGAGCTGAACACTCCGCGTTACATGTCCGTGCCCGGGATCTTTGAGTGCTACTCCAAGCCCCTGGAGGTGTTCAACTACGACACGCTGAAGGACGATGAGCTCATCGACCTGGACACCATCGGCCTGAAGGGATCTCCCACCAACGTGTACAAGTCCTTCTCTCCCCCGGTCAAGGGCGCCGGCATGATGCTGGAGGGCGCCGACAAGGCGACCGTGGACCAGCTGGTCGGCATCCTGGACGGCAAGCACATCATCTAAATTGAGAGGAGATGGAAACAATGGCTGAATTTAATAGTAAAGACACCGGCGCCTTCAAGGGCGTGTGGGTATTTTGTGAGCAGCGCGAAGGCGTGATCATGTCCATCAGCTATCAGCTGCTGAGCGAGGGCCGGAAGCTGGCCAACGATCTGGGCGTGGAGCTGTGCGGCGTGGTGCTGGGCAGCGGCGTGAAGGAAGAGTACATCAAGGCCCTGGGCGGCTACGGCGCGGATAAGGTCTACTACTGCGACCACGAGCTGCTGAAGGACTACACCACCGACGGCTACACCAAGGTCATCTGCGACCTGGTGGAGGACAAGAAGCCGGAGATCTTCCTGATCGGCGCGACCAACATCGGCCGTGACCTGGGCCCCCGCTGCGCGGCCCGTCTGCACACCGGCCTGACCGCCGACTGCACCCACCTGGATGTGGACGTGGAGAAGTACAAGAGCTTCCTGAAGACCACCTCCACCATCGACGTGGACAACACCGCGTTTGAGGTGAACACCAACCTGAAGATGACCCGTCCGGCGTTCGGCGGCCATCTGATGGCCACCATCATCTGCCCCCGGTTCCGTCCTCAGATGTCCACCGTGCGTCCGGGCGTCATGGCCACCCAGGCCTACGACGAGGCCGGTGCGGCCAAGACCGTGGTGGAGAACGTGCCCGTCAGCCTGAGCAAGGACGACATCCATGTGGAGATCCTGGAGATCAAGAAGGCCGCCAAGAAGATGGTGGATCTGATCGGTGCGGATGTGGTGGTCTCTGTGGGCCGCGGCATCAGCAAGGATCCCGAGAAGGGCATTGCCCTGGCGCAGGATCTGGCCAACGCCCTGGGCGGTGTGGTCGGCTCCTCCCGTGCGTGCGTGGATGCGGGCTGGATCAGCGCCGACCATCAGGTGGGCCAGACCGGCAAGACGGTGCATCCCCGGATCTATGTGGCTCTGGGTATTTCCGGCGCCATCCAGCACAAGGCCGGCATGCAGGACTCCGAGTGCATCATCGCGGTGAACAAGAACGGCGACGCCCCCATTTTTGAGGTGGCGAGCTACGGCATCGTGGGCGATCTGTTCAAGGTAGCCCCCATGCTCACCGAGGCCATCAAGGCCCTCAAGGCGTCCAAGTAAGCTGTTTTTCAAATAAAACCACCGGGCCGCGGAAAACCGCGGCCCGGTGGTTTTTTCGGAGGCTCCTCCACACGCGAAAAAATCGCTGGAATCGGAAGGATTGAAGCCCGTAGCAAAAAACGGGCCGCATTTTGTGAGAATCGGAAAAAAGAATTCGAAAGGAGCCGGTCTTTTCTTTTCCGGCCGGATATGATATAATGCCTTCGACTGGTTCCCCACCCAGTCCAACCGGTAGGGAGAATGCCGTCCGAGAGCGCCGCGCCATGCTCTCGGGGAAAGGATCCCCTGCCGCTGTGCGTCGGCGCGCGTACTCTAAACAAAAAATGGAGGTATTTTTTCATGCGCAAATTTTCTGTGCGGGATCTGACCCTGGCCGCCATGGTGGCCGCGCTCTACGCCGTGATGAGCTATTTCGGCAACATTTTCGGCCTGACGTTCCTCGGCATCCAGTTCCGATTCTCCGAGGCGCTGTGTGTGCTGCCTTTCCTGTTTCCGGCCGCCGTGCCGGGACTCTTTGTGGGCTGCCTTATCACCAATCTGCTCAGTCCATACGGCCTTCTGGACATCGTGGTGGGCTCCGCCGCCACCCTGCTGGCCGCCCTGTGGACCAGCAGGCTGAAAAACAGGTGGCTGGCCCCGCTGCCTCCCGTGATCTGCAACACGGTGCTGGTGGGCTTCACCATCGGCTGGGCGGAGGCAGGCGGCTTCACCGCCGCGTTTCCGGCGGCCTGGGCCGTCAACGGCCTTTCGGTGGGACTGGGAGAGCTGGGGGCCTGCTATGTGCTGGGGATGCTGCTGCTGTATGCGCTGCCCAGGATCAAATCTGTTCGGACCATGATCCCGGAGGGACGGCTGAAGGTCGTCTGAGACTCCGGCCTCAAATACAGGAGGGAATACCAAATGAAGGTACGCAAGGCTGTCATCCCCGCCGCCGGGCTGGGGACCCGGATGCTCCCGGCCACCAAGACGGTGCCCAAGGAGATGCTCCCCATGGTGGACAAGCCGGTGATCCAGTACATCATTGAAGAGGCGGTAGCCGCGGGGATCGAGGATATCCTCATCGTCACCAACCGTTCCAAGTCCGCCATGGACGACTACTTCGACTACTACCCGGAGCTGGAGCGCCGGCTGGAGGCGTCGGGGAAGGAGAAGGAGCTGGAAGAGGTCCGGCAGGCCGCCGATCTGGCCAACGTGTTTTACGTCCGGCAGAAGGAGACCAAGGGACTGGGGCACGCCATCTGGCGGGCGAAGCGGTTCGTGGGGGACGAGCCCTTTGCCGTGCTGCTGGGGGACGACATTATGCGTGCCAGGCGGCCGGTGATTGGACAGCTGATCTCGGCGGCGGAGAAGTATGACGCCTCTGCCATCGGGGTGCAGCAGGTGGCCACTGAGGCGATCTCAAAGTATTCCTCCGTCAAGATCTCTCCTCTGGAGGAGCGGATCTTCTCGGTCTCCGACATGAATGAGAAGCCCACGCCGGCGGAGATGTTCTCCAACTATGCCATCCTGGGCCGCTATGTGCTCAAACCGGGGATCTTCGATCTCCTGGAGCACCAGTCCCCCGGCTACGGCGGGGAGATCCAGCTCACGGACAGCCTTAAGACCCTGTGTGGGCAGGACCGGATGGTGGCGGTGGACTTTGAGGGCCGCCGCTATGACACCGGCAATCTAAAGGGCTTTTTGGAGGCCACCATCGACTTCGCCCTGGATCACCCGGAGACCGGGGAGTGGCTGAGGCGGTTTATCCGGGAAAAGGCAGGGACATTATAAAAAAATCAAGAGCGCCGGAACGTGATTTCACGTTCCGGCGCTCTTTTTTAGCAGCTCAGGTGTGGGCCGCAGGGGGGACATACTCGTGCACCGCATGGGGACTGCTCAGGTCGAGAACAGGCTGCCGCCGGTCCCACAGGCGGACGTGGATCCACGCGTTGCTGCTCTCCCGGATGACTCCGGACATTTGTCCCCCTACGGGGGAGCGCAAAGGGTGGCCGGACTGGGAGGGGGACAGATCCACCTCCAGAAGGAGGCCGCCCTGGGAGAGGCAGATATGCTGCTCACCGGCGGCGCGGATGCACACGCCGTTGTAGGTGGCAAGGCGGTATTCGCGGCCCCGGTGGACAAGCGCGCAGATACAGCCGGTAAAGTGCATTCCGCAGAACGGGATCTCCGCAATGGAGACCATGATGGAGCAGGGCTCCGGAAAGTCGCTGCACTGCAGCCAGAGGTAGGACCTGGGAAAGGACGTTCCGCTGTCTTTTTCCAGATACCCAGTCCCGCCGTCAAAGTCGTGCGGGACCCCGTCGACGTTCAGGCTGCCCGTGAGGGTGTGCGCCATGCTGAGGACGCCGTGGCGGCATTCCATGGGGAAAAAGCGGAAGGGGCCCATGATGTCGGAGCGCAGCGGCGTGAGGGGGCCGTAGGCGATCTCACCCCGGACCCCCGGAAGTTCGATGGAGCAGCCCCGGGGTGAAAAGAAGCAGTTCCCCGCCCGGATGGTGTCCCCCCATACAGACAGCTCCGGCAGGTCGAACTGCCGGGAACCACCGTCTGAGATCATCTGAACGAACGCGCCGCTTTCCGCCCGCCCGGGAATCAGCGCGATCATGTCGCCGTCCTTCTGGTGCTTGAAATACCAGCCCTCAAAGCCCCGCTTCCACATGGCTGTCCTTTCCGGCGGGATTGTCGATCAGCTTTCCGTGTTCGTCAAAGCGGGAGCCGTGGCAGGGGCAGTCCCAGCTGTGTTCCTCGGGATTCCATTTCAGCGCGCAGCCCAGATGGGAACAGCGCTTGGTGGTGGGGGTGACAAAATCCAGCAGTGTGGTGCCCATATTGACAAAGAGCTGCCCGGTGAGCGCGCTCCTGTTCGGCCGGAACGCGGGGGCGAAGGGATTTTTCCGGCCCGACACCAGATCGGCCAGGATCCCGGCAGCTGCCATGGAGGTGGTCATTCCCCAGAGATTGAAGCCGGAGGCCACGTACACGTTGGGCAGACCGGCGCTGTACGCCCCGATATAGGGTGCGCCGTCCAGACTGACACAGTCCTGGTTTGCCCAGGCGTATTTTTCTTTCGCGTTGGGGAAATATCGTCTGGCAAAGGCCCGGGGGACTGCAAACCCGCCCCCGGGCTTTCCGGTGCGGTGATCGCCGCCCCCAATGAGAAGCAGCCCCTGATAATTGCGCAGATAGATGCCGTTTTCCGCCGCGTCCTCTATGGTGCAGCCCAGGTCCGGGGCGTTTTCCAGGGCGATGACATAGGAGCGCTGCTGGTAGAGCTTCATAAAATACAGTCCGCGGCTGTTGAGAAAGGGGTAGTGGGTGGTGATGATGACCTTTTGGGCACGGATCCGTCCATGCTCAGAGTATGCGGTGGTGCCGTCCAGCGTTTGAATGAACGTGTTTTCGTAGATGTGCAGCCCCCTGGCCGCGCCGTATAAAAACTTCATCGGATGGAACTGGGCCATGCCGGGGTAACGCACCGCCCCGGCCACGGGAAAGGGCAGAGAGGTTTCCGTCGTGAACTCCGCCTCGAAGCCCAGGGATCGGACGGTCTCAGCCTCCCGCTCCAGAAGCGGGCGGTCGCGGAGGGAATACATGACGGACGGCCGCTCCTCAAAGTCGCAGGGGATCCGCTGCGACAGGGTGCGAAGGCGCTCCACGGCCTGAAGATTTGCGTTTAGGTAGAGCCTTGCCTTCTCTGCGCCGAACCGCTTCACCAGATCCTGATACAGTGTATCGTGCTGGGCGGTGAGGACAGCGGTGGTGCCTTTGGTAATGCCGCCGCCGATCCGCTTGCCTTCCGCGAGGACACAGGAAATTCCGGCTTCCTGTAATTGCAGTGCGCACAGGATCCCGGCCATGCCGCCGCCGATCACCAGGACTTCCGTTTCCACCTCCCCCCGCAGCGTGGGAAAGTTTGGGGGTGTTAGGCCCTTCGGCCATAAAAAATCCATATTCATGCCTCCTTTCCCAATAGTATTCGCCTTTTCAGGCAGAATAACGATGGGAGGGATGAATATGGATCTTACATTTGACGCGGTCTATTATGAGCCCCAGGCGCTGGAGTACCCCCTGGGAAAAGCCATGCGGGAAAAGTACCGGACCCTGCCCTGGGTGGAGATCACGTCTCACAACCGGATCCCCGAGCTGAGCGCTGCGGAGAACAAGGCGTTTGCGCAGCTCAAACGGCATTTGGTCCTGGGGGTCCGCAAGACCCACCAATATACCGAAAACCACAAGGTGTCGGACTGGCTGGTGCCGTATACCTCTTCCGGCTGCCGGGCCATGTGCCTATACTGTTATCTGGTCTGCAACTACAATAAGTGCGCCTATCTGCGCCTGTTTGTAAACCGGGAGCAAATGATGGAAAAACTTCTGAAAAAGGACCGGGCCGCGCCTGTTCCGCAGACGTTTGAGATCGGCAGCAACAGCGACCTTGTTTTGGAAAACGCCGTCACCGACAATCTCCCGTGGACCATTGAGCGATTTGCCCGGGAGGGGCGGGGCAGACTGACATTCCCCACCAAATTCGAGATGGTGGGTCCGCTTCTCCCTTTGGAGCACGGGGGCAAGACCATCTTTCGCATGAGCGTCAACCCGGCAGAGATCGTCCGGCAGGTGGAACTGGGGACCTCGCCGCTGGAGGCGCGGATCCGCGCGCTCAACGAAATGGCGGCGGCGGGGTATCCGGTAGGGCTCCTGGTCGCCCCCGTGATCCTGATGCCGGACTGGCGGCGGCAGTACGGAGAACTGATGGACGCCCTGGCCGGCGGACTGTCCCAACAGGTCAAACGCACGGGATTTGTGGAGGTGATCCTCATGACATACAGCTTTGTGCAGGATGCCATCAATACGGAGGCGTTCCCCGGGGCGGCACCCATCTTTGACCGGGCGATCATGACAGGACGGGGACGGGGGAAGTACTGCTATCGAGGCCAGGCGCGTGCAGAGGCAGAGCATTTTCTGCAGGAACAGATCCGGGAGAAGCTGAACATGCCCATTCTCTACCTGGCATAACCGCCTCTGTGCAGATCCTTTTACGGCTTTGGCGTCTGGTCCAGCAGCCGCTCATACGCATCCTGAGGCATGGGACGGCCACAGTAGTAGCCCTGAATGTAATCGCAGCCGATTTTACGCAGGTACTCCGCCTGCAAAGCGGTCTCTACGCCTTCTACGATTACGGACATGCGCAGTTTTTTTGCCATCTCCACCACAGACTCCAAGATTACCTCTGCCCGTTCGTTGGGACGGCTGGGGAGAAAACGCATGTCGATCTTCAGCACATCCACCGGCAGATCTTTGAGGATGTTCAGAGAGGAATACCCGCTTCCGAAATCATCCATCATGATCACAAAGCCCAGCTCCTGCAGCTGACGAACAATGCCCTGCATGGCGTGCGGGTTGTCCGAATATGCCGATTCGGTGATCTCCAGATTAAAAAGTTCGCTGGGGATCTGATAGGCCTTCACCAGCTGCCGGACGCGCTCGATCAGATCGGTTTTGAACAGATCCACCCGGGAGACATTGACCGAGATGGGAGACACCGGCTTCCCCGCATCCATCCGCCTTCTCAGCATCATGCAGGCTTGCTCCCAGACATAAGAGTCGAGCTGCGCGATGAAGCCGTTCCGCTCAAAGAGGGGGATAAACTCGTCCGGAGGAATGATCCCCTGGTCCGGATGCTGCCAGCGCACCAGAGCCTCGGCCCCGGCGGGCCGCTGTGTGTCCACCGTGTATCTGGGCTGGTAGTAAACGATAAACTGTCCGCCTTCCAAGGCTTGTACCATTTGCCCGGTCAACTCGCTCTCCCGCTCCAGCGCCGCCCGCATGGATTCCTCGTAAAAGGCGTAATTGTGCATGTAGTTTCCCTTGCAGTATTCCGATGCCAGGATGGCATTGTCGTACATGCGGTCTACGCTCATTTTAGGGTCGGTGATGACGTAGAGGCCGAACCGGGAAGAGATCTGGATGCCTTCAAACAGAGCCTGAACCTGGTCGCGGGCCAGCGCCAGCCAGGCAGAGACCTCCTCCCGGGAGAGAAAGGGCATACAGATGCAGAAAACATCGGCGTAAATATAGCCGTAGGTCATCATGGGCTGCAGGGCGGCGTACTGCCGGAAGAGCTGGGCGATCTGCCGCAGGACGTGATCCCCTGCGGCGGAGCCAAAGTAGGAATTGATCAGTTTAAATTTCTCAATATCGAATCGAATAAAGATAAAGCGTTTTTGGGGGTGCGCCAGAAGCATGTCGTGGGTCATTTCGAAAAACATCTGCTTATTGTAAATGCCTGTAACCGTATCGTATTCCGCCAGGTATTTCAGACGATTGAAGGCGCTCATCTGGCTGCGCAGGATCGCATTGCGCAGACGGGACCTCAATACCTCCATGTTATAGGGCGTGGAAACGAAGTCCCAGGCGCCCAGCTTCAGCGCCTGGCTCTCCCGTTCGGCGGCGTTGCTGCCGGTGGCCACAAGGACAGGGATATCCTTCCAGATGCTCCGCCCCTGCAGTTCGGTGAGGAACTCAAAGCCGTTCATGACGGGCATCAGAAGATCAAGGATGATGACCTCGATCCGTGTGCCGTACCGCTCCAGCGCGTTGAGTGCCTCCCGGCCGTCTCCGGCCTCCACGATGTCGTATTCATCCGATAAATTTTTTCGCAGGATCCTGCGGTTGACGGCACTGTCGTCTACCACCAGAACCATCCTGCGCCGGGAATTCGGAGAGGCGTCCAGTTTCCATCTCCGCAGCTGGCTCCCTTTGGGCAGCAGACCCTCCGTGCGCTTGATCCGGTACAGCGTTTCGTCTGCGCGCTGAAAAAGTTCCCCGTAGCTGCACGGCAGCCCGCCGCTCATGGCAAAGCCGATGCGGAATGCGGGCCGGGGCAGATGGGGATCCCATCCCCCGTATGGAACGGCAGCGTTCAAAACTTTGATCTTTTTTTCCACGGCGTGGGAATTGGGTACATCGACCATCAGCGCCACAAGCATGTCCCTGCTGATGTGACCGACAATGTCGTTTTTGCGAAAATAATTCAGCAGAAATTCAGAAGCGGCACGAACGGACTTTTTGACCGTTTCTCTTTCCGCCGGATCAGTTTGTCCGCGCCAGCCGTACATATCGATCAGCAAGAGCGCGTGATTTTGGTCCGGCCGCTCCGCCAGCAGAGCGGAGATCTCCGCCTCGGTCTCCACCCTGCCCGGCAGTTTCGCCGTATCATCCATTTTGGAAAAACAATGCGGCTGCCCAGTCTTGACAGACGGTTCCCCGCTTGCAGAATTTCTTTCCTTGTTTGGCTCCATACCAGCTTACCTTCCCAGCCATCATGTTTCGCTTCCCTTTGAAGCGCTGCGCCGATCCACAGCGCAGTTTAAAAGATCGCAGGCGTCTCTGGCAGGCATGCCAGAAAGCGGCTGCGTCCCGGTTGTTTTCCCGCAAGTCGAAGGAGGTAATAATTTAACTTAAGACTACCATAAACTGCCTTAAAAAACAACTTATTTTAAGGCGTTTGAAAAAAAGCAAGAAACAGGACAGGCAAAAGTCAGAAACCATCCGAATAGAAACCGAAGCAGGGAAAAGACTTTAAAAAATAGGTTGCATTTTTTAAAAATGTGATATAATGGAATTGGATCGTATACCTTTGCAGGCCGAGAAACAGATCAAATAATTCGTCAATGGAAGGGAGTCATACTTATGAAATTTTACGAGTGCAGCCATTGCCACAACATCATTGCCTATGTGAAGAGTTCCGGTGTGCCCGTCATCTGCTGCGGAGAGCCCATGAAAGAGCTGATCCCCAATACCACCGATGCTGCCGGTGAAAAGCATGTGCCTGTCATTCAGGTGGAGGGGAACAAGGTCACCGTAACGGTGGGATCGGTGGAGCACCCCATGCTGGACGCCCACTACATCATGTGGATCGCGCTGGAAACCAAGCAGGGGAATCAGCGCAAGGAGCTGCACCCGGGCGAGAAGCCCTGCGCAGAATTTATGATCTGCGAGGGTGACGAGGTTGTGGCTGCCTATGAGTACTGCAACCTTCACGGGCTTTGGAAAGCTGAGGCCTGATCGGCTCAAAGGGATCTCGGGATCAGAGTGGTTCCGGGGCTTGACCGCCGTGCCTCGTCCGTATTTTTCTGCAAACAGAAAGGGCTTGCCGTCTGTACCTCACAGACGGCAAGCCCTTTTATTTTACAGATGTGCCGCGTCGGCCTGTTCTGTTTGGCGGCATTCTGCCGGGATCCTGCTCAGAGGACCTCTTCGTACAGTGCTCCGGCGTCGGCCTTCCCCACGATCTCCTGAATGGAGAGGACTTTCACCCGGACCACCCGTTCTCCGAACCTCAATTCCAACAGGTCGCCGGGCTTGACCTCATAGGATGCCTTCACCGGGCGGCCGCCCACGGTGACCCGCCCGGCGTCACAGGCCTCGTTGGCCACAGTGCGGCGCTTGATGAGACGGGAATTTTTGAGCCATTTGTCCAGTCGCATGGGTCGTACTCCTTTATGATGGGATATGTGCAAAAGCGGCCCCGGGAGACCGGGGCCGCTCTTTATCAGAGAACAGGCTTATTTCGCAACAGTGTCCTTCAGGGCCTTGCCGGGCTTAAAGACGGGAACCTTGGAGGCGGGGATCTGGATAGACTCCTTGGTCTTGGGGTTGCGGCCGATGCGGGCGGCACGGCACTTCACCTCAAAAGCGCCGAAGCCCACCAGCTGGACCTTGTCCCCAGCGGCCAGGCAATCGGCAATCGCCTCAATGGCGGCGTTCACAGCAGCTTCGGTATCTTTCTTGGACAGGCCGGCCTTCTCGGCGGCGGCGTTGATGAGTTCAGCCTTGTTCATAATAGTTTCCTCCTGTTTTTTCTCGGCGGTGACCCGCCAGAATATACTTAAGGCTCTAATGCCGTTAAGTCCGTTTGGCCTCTTCCCAGAGCTTGTCCAACTCTTCCAGAGGCAATTCCGCCATATCCTGTCCGGTCTGGGCGGCCAGACGCTCCACCTTTTCAAAGCGGGAGATGAATTTGTCGGTGGCGGCGGTGAGGGTCTCTTCCGGATCCGCCTTTATGAACCGGGAGACGTTGACAGCGGCGAAGAGCAGGTCGCCCAGCTCCTCGGCCACGTTGCTGTTTTCGGTGACGGCCTGCTTCAGCTCCTCCAGCTCCTCGGAGAGCTTGTCCATGGCGCCGGAGGCGTCCGGCCAGTCGAAACCGGCCTTTTTGGCCTTTTTCTGCACCTTTTCCGCCCGCCACAGGGCGGGCAGGGAGCGGGCCACGGAGCGGAGGGTGTCGGAGTAGGTCTCCTGCCCCTTTTCCTCCCGCTTGAGGACCTCCCAGTTCACCAGTACCTCGTCGGAGCCGGAGACGGACACATCCCCAAAGACGTGGGGGTGGCGGAAGATGAGTTTTTTGCAGATCCCGTCGGCCACATCGTCCAGAGTAAAGCGGCCGGCGTCCTTTTCGATATCTGCGTGAAAGACCACCTGCAGCAGAACGTCGCCCAGCTCCTCCTTCAAATGGGAGGCGCTGCCCTCGTCAATGGCCTCCACGACTTCGTAGCTCTCCTCCAGCATGCCGCGGCGGAGACTCTCGTGGGTCTGCTCGCCGTCCCAGGGGCAGCCCCCCGGGGCGCGGAGGATGGAGACGATATGCTCCAAGTCGTTGAGGCTGTAAGAATCTTTCTTCACAAAATCTATCATATTTTACCTCTCACTGCAAGTGGTTTTGACGAAAAAGTCAATGGATATGGAGGATTTTTGCGATTTTATCTCCCTTTGGCATGAGGGAGAGGTCATCTTTTGAAATGACCCGCAGCGCCAGCACCAGGACGAGGTACACCACCACGCCCACCAGGATGCCGCCCAGCGTGGCCAGGGAGCTGCCGAAGCCGAGCACACCGGTGAGCAGCCCGTAGACCGCCCGGGCCGCCAACGCCATCAGGGCGGAGGGGATAAAGGGCTTGAGAAAGGCCCGCAGGAAGCTGGGCGGCGCGGGAATGGCCCGGCGGATCATGAACATCTCCAGGGCGGAGATGACGATAAAGCAGCACAGGGTGCCCACCGGAGCGCCGTTGATGCGGATGTCCGGGTTGCCCACCAGGGTGTAGTTCACTCCGATCTTCACCACGCCGCCGATGACCACCGCCAGAATGGGCAGATTGACCATGCCGTTGGCCTGGAGGATGGAGTTACACAGCAGCTGGAGCGCCACAAAAATGGAGGCCAGACCCAGCACGGAGAGGAGGGGGCCGGCGATGGAGACATCAATGGCGGGGAAGAGAAGCCCCATGATGGGGCCGCCCAGAGCGAAGAGGCCCATGCCCATGGGCAGAGCCAGCAGCAGGCCCACCCGGAGGGCGGACTCGCTCACCCGCTGGGCCTCTCGGCGGTCCTTCCGGGCCAGGGCGGCCGAGACTGCGGGGATGATGCAGGCGGTGAGGGGGACCATCATGGAGAAGGGCAGGTTGTAAATGGACATGGTCTTGCTGTAAATGCCGTAAAGCCCTCGGGCGGCGTCCAGAGCGGCGGTCCGGGTCATGCCGTCCACCGTCTGGTAGACGGTCTGGAGCTGGCTCATGACCAGCTTGGTGTCGATGAGGGTGACCAGGGAGGTGGCCGCTGAGCCCAGGGTGATGGGGATGGCCAGCTTGAGCAGGGTGCCGAAGATCCGGCGAGAGGAGTCGGGCACGTCGTCGGAGCGGGTGCGCCGCCGGTGTCCCCGGGCCCGGAAAAAGAGGAAGAGGATATAGAGAAGGGCCACCACGCTGCCGCAGGAGACGCCGATGATGGCGCCTACGGAGCCGAAGTCCGGCTTTTTGAGCACAGAGACAAAGTAGATGGCCAGGGCCAGGCCGATGATGAGCTTGAACAGGGCCTCAATGACCTGAGAGACGGCGGTGGGCTTCATGTCGAAGTGGCCCTGGAAGTAGCCCCGGATGGAGGACATGACGCACACGCACAGCACCGACGGGGCCAGCGCCATCACGCAGTAGACCGCCTTGGGGTTGCTGATGACCAGCTGGGCCATGGGCGCGGCCAGCACCGTCATGCAGAAAAAACTGATGAGGCCCAGAGTCAGGAAGGTGAAGAAGGCCACACGGAAGGTCTTATCCACCTGATTGCGGCGGCCCAGGGCATTGGCCTCCGAGATGGTTTTGGACAGGGCCACCGGGAGACCGGCGGTGGAGATGGTGAGGAAAAAGTTATAGATGTTGTAGGCGCTGTTGTAGTCGCCCATGACCTCGTCGGGGAGGATGTTGCCCAGGGGAATGCGGTAGACGGCCCCGATGAGTTTGACCAGAATGGCGCTGGCGGCCAGAATGGCCGCCCCGCCGAAGAAAGTGCTCTTTTTCTGTGATTCTGACAAGTGAGACACAGCCTTTCCGGGGATCAGTTCCGCCCAAAGAGGACGGGGACCGCGTAGTCCAGGACTTCACGACGGACCTTCTCCGCATCGATGGTGCGGAACTCCCCGTTTTCATATATGACCTTGCCCCGGCACATATTCAGGATGACGTTGCCGCCGTGGGCGGCGTAGGCCAGGTTGTTGGCCGCGTCGTGGCAGGGGGTCAGATTGGGGGCTTCGGCATCGAGCAGGATGAGATCGGCGTCCCGGCCGGCTTCGATGACGCCGGTGTTCCGGCCCAGGGCCCGGGCGCCGTTCACCGTGGCCATCTCCAGCGCGTCCCAGGCATTCAGGGCCAGCGGGTCGCACCGCACGCCGTTTTGGAGGATGGCGGCGATCTTCAGATCGGCGAAGAGGTCGGTGGCGTTGTTGGAGGAGACGCCGTCAGTGCCCAGAGCCACGTTGACCCCGGCCTTGCGAAGATCGGGGATGGGAGCCACGCCGGAGCCCAGCTTCAGGTTGGACACCGGGTTGTGGACAGCGGAGATCCCTTTCTCGGCCATGACGGCCCAGTCCTCAGGCTCGGTCCAAACGCAGTGGGCGGCGATGGCGCGCACATCGAACACGCCGTATTTCGCCAAAGTCTGAATGGGGGTGTTCCCCCAGCGGGCCCTGCACTCCTCGTGTTCCCGCTTTGTCTCGGAGATATGCACATGCATCCCAAGCCCCCGGGATCTGGCGAAGTCCGCCGTCCACTCCCACAGACCGGGCATGGAGGTGTATTCCGCGTGGAGGGAGGCGTCGATTTGAATGCGGCCGTGGTCGTGACCGTGCCACCGGTCGGCCAGTTCGGTCTCATTGGCGCAGTCGACGCAGACGGCGGGGGAGAAGTCCTCCCCGAAGAAAACGCCGCCGCAGGAGAGGTTGGCCGAAATGCCGGCGTCGGCCGCCGCCTGCGCGATCACGCCGGTGCGCATGTACATGTCGGCGATGCAGGTGGTGCCCGAGGCGATCATCTCCATAAGTCCCAGGGAGGTGCAGGCGGCAACGGCCCGGTCGTCCCATCGGGATTCCACGGGGAAGATAAAGTCGTTCAACCAGTCCTGAAGGTTGTGACCGTCGCCGTAGCCCCGCATGGCGGTCATAGGGACGTGGGTGTGGGCGTTGACGAGGCCGGGCATGAGAATGCCGCCCCTGCCGTCGATCTCCCGATCGAAGGAGCCCGCCGGCCGGGTGACGCCCACCGAGTCGATGGTTCGGCCCTCCACCGCCACATAGGCGCCTTCCAAAACAGTGTGGGCGGGGTCCATCAAAACGGCGGTGACGTTTTTGAACAGAATTGCCATAGCATTGTTCCTTTCAGCGGTTCAGTCCCGCCGGGATGCGGCGGGCCGGTTCCAGATCCTTTCGCCGAACATAGATGCGGTATTCATAGGCGATGGGAGTCACATTTCCCACTGCGGTGCTTTTTCGTCCGCCGCAGTGAGAAACCTTGACTGTGCAGTCGATCCCAACCCCGGCCAGAGCATCCCGGATTTCGGCCTGTCGTCTGAGATCCCGGGTAAGAATCAGCTCCCCGCGGTTTAAAACAGGAATCATGCTCCAGCCGTCCTTTCCATGCAGAGGCTTCTTTTACTGGTGCAATAGAGCGGTTCTCCCAAAGCAATCTCTCTATAAAAGCTTTTTTGTCTTGAGAAAGAATGGGATGGGTCTGGTCCGGAGTTTTTATAAAAGCTCTTTTTGCCTCCTTTTTCTCTCAAGAAAAAGGAGGTCACATTTTGGAGAGGCAGGTGAGGACCAGCCGGGAGAAGGTGTCCTTGGCGGCCTCGGCGGCAGCGTTGACTTCCTCCCCGCTGAGGGGCTGATCCAGGATGCCGGCGGCCATATTGGTCAGCAGAGTGAAGCCCAGCAGCTTCATCCCGGCGTGGACAGCCGCGGTGGCCTCGGGGGCGGTGGACATGCCGCAGGCGTCGCCGCCCAGGACCCGGACGGCCCGGACCTCGGCGGGCGTCTCGAACTGGGGGCCGGGGAAGTAGCAGTAGACGCCCTCTCTCAGGGTGAGGCCCAGCTCCTTGGCGCTCTGGCGGGCGATGTCCTGAAGGGCGGGGGTGTACATGTGGGACATGTCGGGGAAGCGGGTGCCGAACTCGGGGATGTTTTCGCCCCGGAGAGGGGACTCCATAAAGAACTTGATCTGGTCGGTGATGAGCATGACCTCGCCGGCGTGCCAGGCGGTGTTGACGCACCCGGCGGCGTTGGTGACTACCAGTGTGGAGCAGCCCAGCAGCCGCAGCACCCGGGCACCGTAGGACACATCCTCGTAGGAGTAGCCCTCATAGTGGTGCATCCGGCCCTGCATGACGGCCACCTTCTGTCCGGCCAGAGTGCCGAATACCAGCTGGCCCTTGTGGCCGGGGGCGGTGGAGACCTTGAAGTGGGGGATCTCTCCGTAGGGGACGGCGATGGGGTTTTCCACCACGTCGCCCAGGAAGCCCAGGCCGGAGCCCAGGATCATGGCCACGTCAGGGGTGAAATCACCGATCCGGGTGCGGATATAGTCGGCGCTCTCTTTGTAGGATGCAAAGGGATAGCTCATAAAGAATCCTTCCTTTCGGGTGTAGATGGTAAGTTTCGGTCAATCAAGGTATTTTACACCGTTTTGCCGGAAAAAGCAATCACTGTGTAGAAAGCGGCCGCACACCGCGGAAAAGGCGGAGGAGCGCCCAGATGGGCGCTCCTCCGTTTCGGTTTATTCCGTGATCTCCACGCGGGTGATGACAGGCATGTTGAGCGGCTTGTTCCAGGTCTCCGGCCCAGAGGTGGCCACCCCGGCGATGGCGTCCAGCACGTCGAACCCGGCGGTCATCTGACCGAAGGCGGCGTATCGGCCGTCCAGCTTGTGGGCGTCCCGATGGACCACGAAAAACTGGGTCCCGGCGGTGTCGAAGCCGTCGTCCCTGGCCATGGACAGCGCGCCCCGGATGTGGGGCAGGGGATTGTCCACGCCGTTTTCCCGGAATTCCCCCTTGAGGTGGAAGCCGCTGTCTGTCATGATGTCATCGTCGGGCGAGCCGGACTGGATGACGTAATCCTTGACGATACGGCACCAGCCCAGGCCGTCAAAGAACCCGCTGCGGGCTACCCGGACAAAGCTCTCCACCGTGAGGGGGGCATACTGGGGATAGAGGGTGAACACCATCTCCCCAAAGTCCCCGGTGACAATGCGGCATTCCATTACTTGCTGACCTTGGCGTCCTTGAAGTAGAGGTTTCCGGAGGCGGTCATGTAGTAGCCGGAGACGTAGTCCTTCATAAGGAAGTCGTTGGTCTTGTAGTAGAGGGGCAGGCAGCAGTACTCTTTGGACGCCAGAGCATCGGCCTGGAGGGTGAGCTCGGCGGCGGCATCGGGGTCTGTGGTGGTCATGACCTTATCCACCAGCTTGTCGTAGTCGGGGTTGGAGTAGAAGGCGGTGTTGGTGGAGTCGCCGGTCTTGAAGAGCGGCAGGAAGCTCATGGGGTTGAGGTAGTCGGCGCTCCAGCCCATGGCGCCCACCTCGTAGTTGCCGGACTGGACGGACTCATAGTAAATGGCCCAGTCGTTGGAGGAGATCTCCACGTCGATGCCCAGGTTGTTCTTGAGCATCTCAGCCATGGCCTCCACGACCTTCTTCACGGTGTCGTCGGAGTAGTAGGACAGGCGCAGCGTGGGGAAGCCCTCGCCGCCGGGGTACCCGGCGTCGGCCAGGGCCTTCTGGGCGGCCTCCACATTGGCGGTGGCGGACAGGTCAAAGGTCTCCCGCCCCTTGGTGATGTCCATGCCGCCCACGCTGTAACCGGGGGCCAGGAAGCTGTATGCGGGGGTGGCATTGAGCTGGACCACGTTGTCGATGAGGGCCTGGCGGTCGATGGCCAGGTTCAGGGCCTTGCGGACCAGAACGTTGTCATAGGGGGTTTTGGCGCAGTTGATGTTGTAGTAGACGGTGCCGTAGTTGGGCACGGTCTGGATCCCGGCGCCGGCGGCCTTCAGCCGGGCATAATCGGCGGTGGGGATGGAGCGGATGCCGTCCACCTCGCCGGACTCATAGGCGGTGAGGGCGGTGGCGGAGTCCAGAATAAAGCGGAAGGTGAGTTTCTCCAGAGAGACGTTGGCGGCGTCCCAGTAGTTCTCGTTTTTTTCCAGTACGTAGCCCTCGCCCATCTTCAGCTGGGTCATCTTGAAGGGGCCGTTGCAGATGTAGGTGTCGGCAGCGGCGGTCCAGCGGTCGCCGTTGGCCTCGATGGTGGCCTTCTGCACCGGGTCGTAGCACCACATGCTCACCAGGTCGATGAAGAAGGAGGTGGGCTGGATGAGGGTGATCTCCAGGGTCTGGGCGTCCACGGCTTTGACGCCCAGCTCATCGGCGGTGGCGGTGCCGTCATAGAACTCCTGGGCGTTCTTGACATAGCCGGTGACCATGCTCACATACTGGGCGGTGGTGGCGGGAGTGAGCACCCGCTGGAGGGAGTAAACAAAGTCCTCGGCGGTGAGATCGCTGCCGTCGCTCCACTTCAGGCCGTCCCGGAGATGGAAGGTGTAGACCAGACCGTCGTCACTGATGTCCCAGGTCTCGGCGGCGCCGCCCACGATGGAGCCGGTGGCGTCATAGGTCACCAGGCCCTCGAAGCAGTTGGCCAGGATGTACTGGGCAAAGGAGTTGTTGGTAACGGTGGGGTCGATGCCGTCAGGCTCGTTGCTGAGCACGAAGGTCAGCTCCTGAGCGCCGGTGGCCTCGGCGGAGGGGGCGGCGCTGGGGGCGGCGGAGGACACGTCGCCGATGTTGCCGGGATCCTTGCCGCCGCAGGCGGTGAGCCCCAGGCAGAGAGCGCAGGCCAGGGCAAGAGAGACGAGCTTTTTCATTTCAGATCCTTCCTTTCGAAGTTCAGTTCTATTGACAGACGGGACACAGTTCCGCCGGATCAACCGTCAGTACAGGTGGCAGGCGGTCTGGTGGCCGGGAGAGACCTCCTTCATGCATGGGGCCTCCTGGGAACAGACTTCCTTTGCAAAGGGGCAGCGGGTGTGGAACCGGCATCCGGAGGGCGGGTTCACAGGGCTGGGCAGGTCGCCCTCGATGCCGCTTTGCTCCTTCTCCCGGGCCAGCTTGGGATTTGCCACGGGGATGGAGGAGAGGAGCCCCTGGGTGTATGGGTGGAGGGGGTGGGCGTAGATCTCCTCGGCGGCGCACAGCTCCACCAGCTGGCCCAGATACATCACACCCACCAGGTCGGAGACGTAGCGAACCATGGACAGATCGTGGGCGATGAACAGATAGGCCAGGCCCTGCTCCTGCTGATAGTCCCGCAGCAGATTCACCACCTGGGCCTGAATGGACACGTCCAGCGCGGAGATGGGCTCGTCGCAGATGACCAGCTCGGGCCGGAGCACCAGGGCCCGGGCGATGCCCACCCGCTGGCGCTGGCCGCCGGAGAACTCATGGGCGTACCGTCCGGCGTGCTCCCGGGTCAGCCCCACCCGCTCCAGCATGGGATAGACATAGTCGTTGGCCTCCTCCCTGCTCTTCACCACATGGTGGGCCAGCAGAGGCTCGGCAATGATATCCCGCACCGTCATCCGGGCGTTGAGGGAGGCGTAGGGGTCCTGAAAGATCATCTGCATCTTCTTCCGGCGGGGCTGGAGCTCCTTCTGAGACATGTGGGTGATCTCCTCGCCGTCCAGGACGATCCTGCCGCCGGTGGGGTCGTAGACCCGGATGATGGACCGGGCGCAGCTGGATTTGCCGCAGCCCGACTCTCCCACCAGACCCAAAGTCTGGCCCCGCTGAATGGAGAAGGTCACGCCGTCCACGGCGTGGACCACATCCCGGCGGTTGACCGGAAAGTGCTGGGTGAGGTCTGTGACCTCCAGAATGGGGCCGCTCATCGCGCCTCCTCCTCTCGGAAGGGATTGCCCTCGGCGGGGGCGTCCGGCTGGAGGAGCCAGCACATAGAACGGTGGCCCTCCCCCACGGCGGCGTAGGGAGGCAGCTCCCGGGCGCAGATCTGCCGGGCGTAGGGGCACCGGGGAGCAAAGGGACAGCCCGCCGGTGGATTGGTCATGTCGGGAGGGGAGCCGGGGATGGAGTCCAGCCGGGCCCCCTTGTCCTGATTCAGGGCGGGAATGGAGCGCAGCAGCCCCAACGTGTAGGGATGGCGGGGGCGCTCGAAGAGATCGTCGATGGGGGACTCTTCCATGATGAGCCCGCCGTACATCACCAGCACCCGCTGGCACAGCTCGGCCACCACGCCCAGATCGTGGGTGATGAAGATGATGGCGGTGTTCCACTCCCGCTGGAGGGCTCGCAGCTGCTTGAGGATCTGATCCTGGATGGTCACATCCAGGGCGGTGGTGGGCTCGTCTGCGATGAGCAGATCGGGCCGGTTGGCCAGGGCCATGGCGATCATCACCCGCTGGCGCATGCCGCCGGAAAACTGGTGGGGATACTGGGCAAAGCGCTTTTCCGGCTCGGGGATGCGCACGTCCTGAAAGAGGGCCAGCGCCCGTTTGCGCAGCTCCTCCCCGGACAGCTCCCTGTGGTGGATCTTGATCATTTCCTCCACCTGATTCCCCACGGGGATGAGGGGGTTGAGGGAGGACATGGGGTCTTGAAAGATCATGGCGATCTTCTGGCCGCGGATGTCCCGCAGCTGCTTTTTGGGCAGCCGGGACAGATCCCGCCCCTCAAAGAGAATGGAACTTTCTGGATCAATGCGGGCGGTGTCCGGCAGAAGGCGGAGGATGGACATGGAGGTGACGCTCTTGCCCGAGCCCGATTCCCCCACGATGCCCACGATCTCCCCCTTGTTCAGAGAGAAGCTCACTCCCCGGACGGCCTGGACCTTGCCGGAGCTGGTGAGGAAGGCGGTTTTTAAGTTGTCGACTGTCAGGATGGGTTCCATGACGCACCTCACTTTTTCAGCTTGGGATCCAGGGCGTCCCGCAGGCCGTCGCCCACGAAATTGAAGGCAAACATGATCAGGCAGATGACCAGCGCCGGAATGAAAAGCTCATAGGGGCTGGTACGCAGATTGGCGTTGGCGTCGTTGCACATGGTGCCCAGACTGGCCAGGGGGGGCTGCAGCCCGATGCCCAGATAGCCCAGGAAGGCCTCCATGAAGATGGCGGAGGGGATGAGCATGGTCACCGTCACCAGGATGGCTCCCATGGCGTTGGGGATGAGGTGCTGGGCCAGAATGGTCTTGGTGGAGGAGCCGATGGTCCGGGCTGCCAGCACGAACTCCTGCTGCTTGAGCCCCAGCACCTGACCGCGCACCACCCGGGCCATATCCACCCAGTAGACCGTGCCCAGGGCGATGATGATGCTGTGGAGCCCGGGGCCCAGGACCACCATGATGAGAATGACATAGAGGGTGAGGGGTATGGTGCTGATGATGTCCACAATGCGCATCATCACCGCGTCGGCCGCCCCGCCCAGATAGCCGGAGAGGCCGCCGTAGAGGATCCCGATGACCAGATTCACCAGCACGGCCACGAAGGCCACGGCCAGAGAAACCCGGGTGCCGTACATCAGCCGGGCCAGGATGTCCCGCCCCAGGGCGTCGGTGCCCAAAAGGTTGGTGCGGTTCCACACATGGCCGGAGGAGTAGATATTGCCGCTTTGCTCGTCGCACACCACATAGGAGCCGCCGCCGTAGTAGAGGGCCAGCTCGGTGCCGTCGCAGTCGAAGACGGACATGGATTTGCCGCTCTCCTCCCGGAGGAAGGGGAGGGGCTCTCCCAGAGTGTTGTCGCTGTTGACCCGCAGCAGCTTGAGCGCCTGGGTGATGTAGACCCGCTGGCCGTTGGGGATCTCGTAGACCTTCATCAGCGGCGGGATGTTGACCCCTCTCAGGTTTTGGTCGGCGTAGGAGTAGGGGGTGAACAGGGGACCCAGCAGGGAGAAGAGGAGCAGAAGCAGGATCATGACAAGCCCGGCGATGGCGGTGGGCTTGTGGCGGAAGCGGAACCAGACATCACCGGCAAAAGTGCGGTTTTTGCGCCAGATCTTCTCCCGGTCTTCGCTGGACTGTTCCAGCGGCGCCCATTTGTCTTCCATGGATAGGACCCCCTTCATTCGTATTTGATCCGGGGATCAATGAGGCAGTAAAACACATCCACCACCAGCACCATGGCCATCAGGAAGGCGGCGTAAAAAACGGTGACGCCCATGATGGTGGTGTAATCCCGCTGGGAAACGCTGTTGACAAAGTGGACACCGAGGCCGGGGATGGCGAAGATCTTCTCCACCACGAAGCTGCCGGTGAGCAGATTGGCCGCGGTGGGGCCCAGTACGGTGATCACGGGGAGCAGGGCATTGCGCAGGGCGTGGCGGGTGATGACCTTGAACTCACTCAGGCCCTTGGCCCGGGCGGTGCGGATGTAGTCCTGGCCCATGACCTCCAGCAGGCTCGAGCGGGTGAGCCGGGCCAGGTAGCTCACGGAGTAGCCTCCCAGAGCGATCACCGGCAGGATGTATCCCTTCCAGGAGTCCAGTCCGTAGGTGGGCAGCCACCCCAGCTTGAAGGAGAAGAGATAAATAAGGATGGAGGCGATGACAAAGGAGGGGATGGTGACGCCCACCGTGGCCACGGCCATGATGCCCATATCCTGCCATCGGCCGTTTTTCACCGCCGCCAGGATACCCATGGGAAGGGCGGCCAGCAAAACAAAGAGAATGGTGGCCGCGCCCAGCCGGGCGGAGACAGGGAAGCCGTTGACGATGAACTCATTCACCGTCTTGCCCGTATACTTGTAGGAGGGGCCCAAGTCTCCGTGGAGCAGTCCCCCCAGATAATTGACAAACTGTACGGGAAGTGGGTCGTTGAGGCCGTACTTTTCGTTGAGGGCGGCCTCCACCTCGGGGGTGACCTTCCGGTCGCTGGTGAAGGGGCCCCCGGGGACCGCGTGCATCAGGCAGAAGGTGATGAGGATAATGGCCAGCATGGCCGCCAGGGTCATTCCAAGCCGTTTGGCAAAATATTTGACCAAAGAAAGGACCTCCCTCCGACGAGAACACTTTTACGCTATGATACAGCAGCTTTTTAGTGTGCTAAATAAAACGGGGATAAAAACAAGGCGCTTGGAAATGACATCCAACACTGCGCCCGTGTACCCGTGTAAAATTAAGTTCTATTTTACAGCAAATTTTGCACCGTGGCAAGATAAAAATTGCAAAAGCCGGAGGCGGTTATTGGCCGCCTCCGGCTTTTGAAAAAGAATCGCAGACGAATTGTGCAGGAGTGACGGACACCGTCCATCATGAGCCGGCCGCGTCCGGACCCAGGAGAAGGGGCTGGAGCTGGCGCTGGGCCAGGGCGGCGGAGATGGCGTCGGGCACCAGAGAGAAATCGGAGACCAGGGACGTGGGTTTTTCACCGGGGTCGTCCTGGCGGAAGGGGACAAAGTACACGTGCTTTTTGTCCAGGAGAGTCCCGATGCTTTTGGCGGAGGAGGCCAGACCGTCGTTGGTGGAAATGGCGATGACCAGAGGCCGGCTGTTGCGGAGATGGGCCTTGGCGGCCAAAGTGACGGTAGAATCGGTGATTCCGGCGGCCAGTTTTCCCAGAGTGTTCCCGGTACACGGACAGATGACCAGAACGTCAAAAAGCTTTTTGGGGCCGATGGGCTCCGCTTTCAGCATGGTGTCAATGACTCGACGGTCACAGATGCGCTCCATCTCCCGCATAAAATCATGGGCGTTGCCAAAACGGGTGTCGCAGGCGGCGGAGGTTTCCGAGACCACGCACGTCACGTCTCCAAAGCGGGCTTTGACCCGCTCCAAGGCCTCCATGGCTTTGGAATACGTACAAAAAGAACCGCAGAAGGCAAACCCTACGCGGCAGAGCTGCTGCTCCATAGTCACACTCCCAATTCTGTCAAGATGTTGTAGACGGTGTTCTTGATGGCCAGCCCGGCGGTGACGGGGGCAGTCTTTCCGGGGAGGGAAAGGGCCCAGATGACTTTGACGCCCAGTTCGGCCGCCGCCGCAAAGTCCACCCCCCCGGGTTTGGAGGCCAGGTCGATGATCAGACAGCCGCCGCTGATGTCGGACAGCTCCGCCCAGCCCAAGACCGGGGCGGGGACGGTGTTGATCACCAGGTCGTAGCCGCACAGCCAGCCGGAGAGCTGGTCGGAGCGTTCCACCCCGTAGCCGCAGGTCTGTGCCCAGGCCAGGTCGGTCCAGCTCCGGGCGGCCACGCTGACCAGGGCTCCCAGGCCCTTCAGCTGTCCGGCCAGGACTTTGCCCAGCCGGCCGTAGCCGATGACCAGCACCCGGGCACGGTGCAGGGTGATGGGAAGCTCCTCCATGGCGATTTGGATGGCGCCTTCGGAGGTGGGAACCGCGTTTGCCACCGCAAGTTCCTCCCGGGTGAAGTAGTCCCGGAACACAAGCCCCTTGCCTTCAGCGGCCTCCCGGAGATCAGAATCGGCCATCCCGGCACAGAGGAGCTGCCCCGGACAGAGTGGAGCGAGGACCTGGCTCAGGGTGAGGCGCTGGCTGGAGAGGGGGGCGTTGAGGCGTTCGCCCTCTGCCGCGGGAAGCGGGAGGATCACGCAGTCGGCCAGCGCCGCGCCCGCCAGACTGTCGGCGGCCAGAGCAGGTTCTCCGCCCCGTTCCAGCGCGTAGGTATGTACGGTGTGCCCGTCCTCGGAGAGGGATCGGGCCAGAGCCATCTGCCTTGGGTCCCCCCCGATGACCCAGAAATTCAATCGCTGCCGCATAGGCGTTCCCTCCATATCACTTGCTGGGCCATCCTATGCCGGAGCAGAAAAGAGGGTTCGCCCCGTGTTTGCGGGGAGGGCTGACTTTCGTCGGTTTTACAGGAGAAAAAGTTTGACAGTATAAGGATTCTCGGATACACTGATTCATGGAATAGAACGGGATCGGCGAGGGCTGGTCTCAGACAAAAATCGAGAAAAGGAGACTCCGATGAATTATCAAGCAATGTACCAAGAGAAGCTGACCTCCGCAGAGGAGGCTGTGAAGACGGTCCGGTCCGGTGACTGGGTGGATTACGGCTGGTGCGTGGGGACACCCCGGGCGCTGGACAAGGCGCTGGCTGGGCGGTACCGGGAGCTGACCGATGTGAAGATCCGCGGCGGCGTTCTGTTTGAGAAGCCTGCCGTGATGCAGGTGCCCGACACAGCGGAGCACTTTACCTGGAATTCCTGGCACATGTCCGGCGTAGAGCGGAAAATGATCGCCGACGGCACCGCTTTTTATGCCCCCATGCGCTATTCTGAACTGCCTCGGTTCTACCGGGAAAACGTGAACGTGGATGTGGTCATGATCCAGGTGGCCCCCATGGACGACTTCGGCTATTTTAATTTCGGCCCCAGTGCCTCCCATTTAAAGGCGGCCTGCGACGCGGCCAAGACCGTCATTGTGGAGGTCAACCGGAACATGCCCCGGTGCCTGGGCGGCTTTGACGAGGGGGTCCATATCTCTCAGGTGGCCCACGTCGTGGAGGGGGAGAACCCCGCCATGTGGCAGCTGGGCGGCGGCGGCGCGCCCACCGCGGTGGATCAGGCGGTGGCCGATCTCATCGTCCCCCAGATCCCTGACGGGGCCTGCCTGCAGCTGGGTATCGGCGGGATGCCCAACGCCGTGGGCTCCATGATCGCCAAGTCCGATCTGAAGGACCTGGGCGTTCACACCGAGATGTACGTAGACGGCTTTGTGGATATCGCCATGGCGGGCAAGATCACCGGCGCGCGGAAGAACCTGGACCGGGGCCGCCAGACCTACGCCTTTGCCGCCGGGACCCAAAAGCTCTACGACTACCTGGCCGACAACCCCGCCTGCATGAGCGCGCCGGTGGACTACACCAACGACGTGCGGGTGGTGGCCCAGCTGGACAACTTCATCTCCATCAACAACGCGGTGGATCTGGATCTCTTCGGCCAGGTGAACGCCGAGTCCGCCGGGGTCAAGCACATCTCCGGCACCGGCGGCCAGCTGGATTTTGTGATGGGCGCATACCTCTCCAAGGGCGGCAAGAGCTTTATCTGCCTGTCCTCCACCGTGACCGGAAAGGACGGCACGGTCAAGAGCCGCATTGTCCCCACCCTGACCCCCGGCTCCATCGCCACCGATCCCCGCACCTGTGTGCAGTATCTGGTGACCGAGTACGGCATGGTCAATCTCAAGGGCCTGTCCTCCTGGGAGCGGACCGAGGCCATCATTTCCATCGCCCATCCCGATTTCAGGGACGAGCTGATCAGTCAGGCGGACAAGATGCACATCTGGCGGAGATCCAGCAAGCGGTAACGCGGCGCAATCAGTGCGCCGGGGGAAGAGGGGCCGCCCGGGCGGCCCCTCTTTTGCCGGACGTGAAAGGAAGCGGAGCACATGGAATATACCATTGAGAATCAGGCCTTGGCCCTGACGTCCTCCACCCTGGGCGCGGGACTTCGGAGCCTGAGCACCCGGCAGGGCCTGCCCCTTCTGGGAGAGGGGGCGACGGTGTGCTTTCCCTGGTGCGGGACCATCGAGGGGGGCTGGTATGAGGATCGGGGATTTCAGTACCGGGAGGCCGATTCCCTCAACGGCTTCGTCCGGGACAAGGAACATCTGCTGATGGGGCGGGAGCCGGGGCAGCTTTCCTTCCGGCTGGAGTGGCCCGGAAGCCTGGGCCTGTGGCCCTGGGCTTTTGAAGTCGAGACGGTCCATACGCTGGAGGGAAACCGGGTAGTGACTGTCTGCACGGTGGAGAACCGGTCCGGGCGGCCCATGCCGGTTCAGTTCGGCTTTCATACCGAGCTTTGCTGTCCCTTCCTGCCCGAAACAGAGGTCAGAGAGTATCAGGTGCGCCTTGAGAGCGGCCGGGTGATCCCGCTGAAGCCGGAGCTCTTTGGGCGGGAAGCCCCTGACGTTCCGGAGGCCGGGGCCTGGGTCCGGCTGGAGCATCGGGAGACGGGCAAGTACCTGGAGGTGGGTACGCAGGGGTATCCCGGTGTGCATCTCGCAGGCGGGGCCGGCGTTTTGTGCCTTGAGCTTTGGAGCGGCGCCGCCGGGCGCGGACATGAGCTGATGGACCGGCCGGGAACGGAGCTGATGCCCCACGGAGAAAAGCGGAGCTGGCGGCAGGTCGTGGCGGCAGAGCTCTGACCCCTGACCTGAGGCAGCCAGCCGGCTTGCTTTTTTTCCCGACCTGTGTTATACTGAATAAAACTAAATACAAAAAGAACCGTCTTTGAAGAAGGGCTTTTGGTAGTGCGCTGTAAAGCGCCCTATGAAAAGCCCTTCTTTTTTACAAGGCGCCAAAAATTTAATGTTCAGGAGGAATAATAATGGACATCATCAAGGCAGAAATGCGGAATCCTGCGGCAAAGGCGAAGCAGCTCAGGCGCTCCGGTATCATTCCCTGCGTGATCAGCGGCGCTGAGCTGAAGGAGTCTCTCTCCATTCAAATAGATGAAAATACAGCAAGGCAGCTCAAACGCACCAAACGTGACGGGAGCAAGGTAGACATCCAGGTAAACGGAAAGGTTTATCACACGCTTATCAAGGACTTGGAATACAGCAGCTTGAATGACGCTATCGTTCATATCAGTTTCCATATTTTAAACGCCGGAAAGAAGGTCAACAGCATCGCGGACATTATGCTGCTCAACAAGGATAAGGTTCAGGGTGTTTTGGAACAGATACAGATGAAGATCCCGCATGCGGCGGAGCCGGAAAACCTTTTGGATGTTGTCACGATAGACCTGGACGGTGTCCCGATCGGAACGACGATTACGATTAGTGATATTCCAGAGTTCCAAAGCGACAAAATTGAATTGCAGGCCGATCCGGACAGCATCGTTTTGCGCATCCGGGATAAAAAACTTGCTGGCGCAGGGGCGTCGGGTGATCATACAGAAGCGGCGGAGTAATTTTCAAACATCAAACAAGCAGTCCCCACCCTGGAAAGGGCGGGGACTCTTCTATATGAAGAATGGAGGCAAAAATGAAACTCATAGGACAGCCGATCAAACACAGGATCTTTGGTGCCGGAGTCGTTACGGGTTTAGCGGAAAACACGGTGACGATATGCTTTCAGGACAGCGAAAAGAAATTTATTTACCCGGATGCCTTTCAAAACTTTTTGATTTTAAAAGACCCAAAAACACAGCGGCGCATTGAGAAAGAAATTGCAGACCGGGAGATCGCGACCCAAAAGGAAAGGCGGGCTGAGCAGGCTAAACAAGATAGAAAGCGGAAAATGTTGAACTTCAACGTTACCGCAAATTCTCATGCTGTCTTTCATGTGGCACCGGATCGGGTTGACCAGACGATCAGAGAGTGTCAGGTCTATACCGGGACATATTTGAGCGGATATTCCAAAGGGCAGCCGAGAGTGGCAGAGCGCATGAAGCCCAATTCCGTGTGTCTGCTTACCACACGCCCAAGCGGGCAGGATGAGCAGGCACGCATCATCATCGGCGCTTTCATGGTCAGGGAAGATTTTTTTGGAGAAGATGTTCATGATGGTATCATCAAAGGGCATCCGCAACACCGCATCTTTCTTCCGAAGGAAAGCCAAATGCTATTCTGGAAATACTTTGGCCAGAATACCATGCCTCGCTGGGGAAATACAGCATTTAAATACTGTCCAGCCAATGTGGTGAATCAAATACTGGCTGATATGGTGGGTCTGCTGAGGTCTAGTGAACAGGAAAAAACAGCCGTAGAACATTATAGGTATTTCTGCAAAATAAACCAATTAAACACGCTCATAAACCTTGAAGGGGAGAAGCTGGAGTAAAGGCTATGGCGGATATCACGCAAATTTTTTCTGGAAGCCTTCCTCCTGTATACTGCTGTGCCTTTCAAAAAGGTGTCCTGTGCAGCACACAGGACACCTTTTTTATGTGGCTATTTTGTCAGGGGAATGGAAGATTCAAATTTGCACCCATGTTCTTTTGCTGTTTTTCCTTCTGCGGCTGATGTAGTACGATCATAGCATAAAGGAAAGAAGGTCGACAGGTTTTGCATCAAAAACCTGTCAACCTATCTTGGCTGAGCATGATACACCAAAGGCGAACCCCTTGCGGGGTTCGCCTTGATGCATGTTGGTGGAGGCGGGGGGAGTCGAACCCCCGTCCGAAAACGCTTCAACGGGAACTTCTCCGGGCGCAGACAGTCATTTACATTCCCTTACCCAAGCGTGGGCTGACACACTCAGGGGCTTGGTAGCTTCATGATGCATGGTGCGCTCAAAGCTTTGTGCACGCACGTTCGCCACTCAACGACGCCCCATCCCGGATCGTGGCCCCTCCGGGTGGGACGGTCACGGCTTAAGCCGCGACAAGCTCAACGTTATTGTTGGCGTTTAAATGTTTTTGCCCATTTTAAGGATGTTAGGCGCATCCGCCCGCTATTCCCGCCTCTACGTCCCCGTCGAAACCAGTACGCCCCCTGATCGGAGCAAGCCAAGCATCGTCCTCTCCGCTGCGTCCCTTCCGCCCCCCAAGCAGATGCCTGCCTGGGGGGCTTGGACACGGGAGTCACAAAAGCGGCCTGCAAAGGGTGCCTTCGCTTCTGGGTAACGTCCAAAACAGACTGAAGCAGCCTGCTTTCAAGTGAATTTTGTGCCCGCGTCAGGACTTTTTCGGTGCGGGATACTCCACACCGAAGGTCTCCACAGTGACCTTCTTCATGCGCTGGGGAGTCTTGGGTTTGTCGTTCCAGTCGGTGGGGACGGCCACAATGGCGTCCGCCGTCTCGATCCCTTCCACGACCTTGCCGAACGCGGCATACTGGCCGTCCAGGTGGGGGGCCTTCTCCACCATGACAAAGAACTGACTGCCTGCGGAGTTGGGGTCGTTGGTCCGGGCCATGGACAACACGCCCTTGTCGTGCTTGAGATCGTTCTGAAAGCCGTTGGCGGTGAACTCGCCGGGGATCTCGTAGCCGGGGCCGCCCACGCCGGAGCCCTTGGGATCGCCGCCCTGGATCATGAAGCCGGGGATGACCCGGTGGAAGATCAGCCCATCGTAAAAGCCGGAAGAGACCAGGGAGATAAAATTGTTGACGGTGTTGGGAGCCACCTCGGGATAGAGTTCTGCCACCATTTTGGCGCCCGACTCCATTTCAAAGGTGACTATCGGATTTTGAGCCATGGGAAACACGTCCTTTCCTTCTGTTTGAACCATTCAGCCCCAATCAGGCTGTGAAAGTTTTTTGCCTGCTTCTCCCGCAGGGATCGGCAAACGATCAAAGTTGTTTTTGCTCCCTTTTCCCCTTTGGGGACGTACTCCACTATCATTTTGCGTCGCAAAATCAAGTGTCGTTACAGTCTTTCAAGAAAAAGGAAGTCAGTAGCGGCCCCGGTCCTTCATGGCCCGGTCGATGGCGCGTTTGGAGTCCCGCTCGGCGGCGGTGGCCCGCTTGTCGTAGAGCTTTTTGCCCTTGCACAGCCCCACCTCCACCTTGACCTTGGCGTCTTTCCAGTAGAGGGAGAGAGGGACCAGGGTGAGCCCATCCCGCTGGGCCGCGGACTGCAGCCGGAGGATCTCCCGGCGGTGCATCAAAAGCTTTCGGGTGCGGCGGGGATCCTTATTGAAGATGTTGCCCTTCTCGTAGGGGCTGATATGTACCCCGTAGAGCCAGAGCTCCCCGTCCTTCACCTGGCAGAAGCTGTCCTTCAGATTCACTGCGCCCTGGCGGATGGACTTGACCTCGGTGCCCGAAAGGACCACGCCGGCTTCAAAGGCCTCCTCCACAAAATAGTCGTGAAAGGCTTTGCTGTTTTTGGCGATCTGCTTGGTTCCCTTGCGGTCCATAGGGCACCTCCTCTCCGCACAGGTGTGCTCCTATTATAGCATAATTCTCAAAAATGTAAACGCAAAAAATGGTAATAGAGCGCGGAGAGGGCGTTATGGGCAAAGATGGGCTTTCCCGCCTCGTCCAGCCGGGCGGGGCGGAGGGGATCGGGAGACTGGGGCGCGCCGAACTCGCAGCAGACGGCGGCGGCCCCCTCCGCCTCCGCGGGGAGGGAGAGCCAGTATTTTCTCTCCCACCACCAGAGAGCGGCATCCACCGGGGTGTGCCGGAGGGCCAGGGCGGCCTGCAGGACATCTTCCAGATCGTCAAAGGTGAACCAGCAGGGGCCCACGGGGCGGACATGGGCAAAGACCAGGACACCGCAGCACTCCGGATACGCCTCGATCTCCACTGAGCCGTCCAGAACGATCCCCGCCCGGTCGCAGGCGCGGCGGGTCAGGATGAGGGCCTGTTCCAAGGTCAGGCCGGAGGGGGTAAAGCCGTATTCCGACAGATCGGCAGGGGTCAGATAGAGGGCCACGCTGGCGGCTCCGATGGGCTGGATGGTCATAGGGGACCTCCTTTTTGGGTTTGCCTCATTATATGTCACCGGGGCTTGACTGTATAGCTGTAATGATTGGGAGGGATGGAAAAGAAATGGAACGGGCAGCAAAAGGGCGCCGCCAAACTGTGGCGGCGCCCCTCTGCTGCTGCTTTGGAACCCAGATTCTTATTTTCCCGGATGGCACGCCCCGCTGCAGGAGCAGCCGGAACAGCTTCCCCCACAGGAGCAGCCGCTCTTTCCTTGGCGCCGGTTGTAGATCCCTCTGGCCACCACGGCCACAAAGAGAGCCAGCACCACAAGGCCGATGAGAAGGGTGGGAACGTTCATGAAAAGACCTCCTTATTTGGCGGCCGCCGGGGCCGCCGTGTGGATGGTGAGATGGTTTTCATCGTTCCGGTTTTTCCGGAACAGCAGGAAGAGAAGTCCTGTCAGGCAGAGTGCCGCGGCCAGAGTGCCCGGGCCAAAGGGGACCTGACCCAGGATCAGTCCGCCCAGCTGGTAGGTCATGAGAGACGCCGCGTAGGCGAACCCGCACATGTAGCCGATGGCGGCAAAAGTCCACTTGGCGCTGTTCATCTCCCGCTTGATGGCGCCCATGGCGGCAAAGCAGGGGGCGCACAGCAGGTTGAAGATCATAAAGGAATAGGCGGCCAGCGGGGTGTAGGCCCGGGCGATCTCCAGACTCAGGTTGCCGGAATAGAGAACGCCGAAGGTGGAGACCACCTCCTCCTTGGCGATGAGGCCGGTGAGGGTGGCCACGGCGGCCTGCCAGGTGCCGAAGCCCAGCGGCGCAAAGAGGAAGGCGATGCCGGAACCCACAGAGGCCAGCAGGGAATGGTCGTTGTTCTCCACCATGCCGAATACGCCGTCCACATAGCCGAAGCCCTGGAGGAACCACAGAAGGATGGAGGAGGCCAGAATGACCGTGCCCGCCCGCTTAATAAAGGACCAGCCCCGCTCCCAGGTGGCCCGCAGCACGTTGCGGGCGGCCGGGACGTGGTACGGGGGCAGCTCCATGACAAAGGGGGCCGGATCGCCGGAAAAGCCCCGAGTCTTTTTTAGGATAATGCCCGAGAGAATGATGGCGGCCACTCCGATGAAGTAGGCCGACACGGCCACCAGGCCGCTGCCGCCGAAGAGTGCCCCGGCAAAGAGGGCGATGATGGGCATTTTTGCCCCGCAGGGGACAAAACAGGTGGTCATGATGGTCATGCGCCGGTCCCGTTCGTTTTCAATCGTCCGGGAGGCCATGACGCCGGGGACGCCGCAGCCGGAGCCCACCAGCATGGGGATAAAGGACTTGCCGGACAGGCCGAACTTGCGGAAGATCCGGTCCATAATAAAGGCCACCCGGGCCATGTAGCCCACATCCTCCAGCAGCGACAGCATCAGGAAGAGCACCAGCATCTGGGGCACGAAACCCAGCACGGCGCCCACACCGCCGATGATCCCGTCCACGACCAGACCGGAGAGCCAGTCGGCGCATCCAACAGACTCCAGCCAGTTTCCCACAGCCGCGGGGATCCCATTGATCCATGTGCCGTAATCGGCGGGATCCGGCTCGGTTACGGACAGGGCGGAGGTAAAGTCTGCGGCGGCTATGGTCTGCGTCGTTGTCTCGCCGCTTTCGTCGTCATAGAAATAGACCTCGGTCTCCAGATCTCCGGTCTGAGCAAGAAACGCATCCAGTACGGCCGGCTCCGGCATTCCCGTCTCCCGGGCCTCGCTGAAGGCAGAGACGTCCACGCCCGCCGCCTCTGCGGCGGAGAGGTATCCGTCAATGACGGTGCTTGCCTCCTCATAGGCCCCCTTGTCATCCTCATAACCGCTGCCGCCCGAGAGGAACCAGCCGTCACCGAAAAGCCCGTCGTTGGTCCAGTCTGTGGCCCAGGTGCCCACGGTGCCGATGGCGATGTAGTAGACCAGGAACATGACCAGCGCGAAGATGGGCAGGGCCAGCACCCGGTTGGTGACGACCCGGTCGATCTTGTCGGAGGCCGACAGGGCATGTGAAGGGGATTTTTTCCGGACCGACCGCTCCACCACCCCGCTGATGTAGGTATAGCGCTGATTGGTGATGATGCTCTCGGCGTCGTCATCCAGTTCCCGCTCGCAGTCGGCGATATGCTCCTCCAAATGGGCCCTGAGCGTTTCCGGCAGATCCAGTTCGGCCAGGACTTTCTCGTCCCGCTCGAAAACCTTGATGGCGTACCAGCGGAGATAGCGGCCGTCCACTCGGCCCTCCAGGGACTCCTCGATGTGGGCGATGGCGTGCTCCACGCTGCCGGTGAACACGTGGGGGTGCTCCCCGGACTGCCCGGAGCGGGCCGCCGCCATAGCCTGCTCGGCGGCCTGCTGTCCGCCCTCCCCTTTGAGGGCGGACATGGGAACCACCGGGCAGCCCAGGGCGCCCCCCAACCGGTCCAGATCCACCTGATCCCCGTTTTTCTGCACCAGGTCCATCATGTTTACCGCCACCACCACCGGAAGGCCCAGTTCAATGAGCTGGGTGGTGAGATAGAGGTTGCGCTCAATGTTGGTCCCGTCCACGATATTCAAAATGGCGTTGGGCTTCTCGTTCACCAGATAACCCCGGGCCACCACCTCTTCCAGCGTGTAGGGCGACAGGGAGTAAATGCCGGGCAGATCCTGAATGACCACGTCCCTGTGGCCCTTGAGCCGCCCCTCCTTTTTTTCCACCGTCACGCCGGGCCAGTTGCCCACATACTGGTTGGAGCCGGTCAGGGCATTGAACAGCGTGGTCTTGCCGCAGTTCGGATTGCCCGCCAGCGCGATCTTCCACTCCATGGTCCATCTCCTCCTCTAGAATTAGCAACGGCTAACTATGCCGCAAAAGAAAAATGCCGGCCGAGGTCACTCCACCTCGATCATTCCGGCATCGGCCTTCCGCACCGAGAGCTCATAGCCCCGGACGCTCAGCTCCATGGGGTCACCCAGGGGGGCCACCTTTCGGATGTGGAGCTCCACTCCCTTGGTGATCCCCATGTCCATGATGCGGCGCTTCACCGGTCCCTCGCCGTGGAGCCGAACTACGCGGGTGGTCTCTCCCACCTTACTGTCCCGCAGCGTTTTCATCCATGTATCCTCCTCTCAGATCAAAATCCGGTTGGCCATGCTTCTGTCCAGCGCCACCCGGCTGTCTTTCACCTGTATGATCAGGCCCCCCGCCAGTTCGCTGACCACGGTGACCACGCCGTCCACCACAAATCCCAGCTCCGCCAGATGGCGGCGAATCTCATCTTTTCCGGTGATCTTGCGAATGATCACAGATTCACCGGGCTTTGCCATGGTAATCGGCATCTGAATTCCTCCCGTCTTTAAAAGTTAGCCTAAACTAACTGCTTCTGAATGAAGTTTACCACTGCTAACTCTGCTTGTCAAGCATTTTTTGTACCTGACTTTTCCTGCGGATGAACGGGGGAACAAGCCGCGGGGAAGAGCGTTGAAGGGGACTGAGAATGGTTCCGGGGCCTGTTCCGGGGATAGACCGCCACAGCCAGGAGCACAGTGACGGGGACCGCCAGCACGATGCCGAAGCTGCCCGAAAGGCCCTGCATCACGGCAATGCCGATGTTGTTGGAGTTGATGATCTGGAGCAGGGGGAGGTCATAGGCGTAGTCCAGCACCAGCATGGAGGCACTGGAGCCTGCAAAGGCCAGGATGAGGGTGTTGGAGTCGGTGCCCATCAGATCCCGGCCCACCCGCATTCCCGCCTGAAACAGCGCTCCTCGGGAGAGGGCGGGGTTTTGGTCGTAGATCTCCCGGATGGCGCTGGAGATGGACATGGCCACATCCATCACCGCCCCCAGGGAGGAGATGAGCAGTCCGGAAAAGAGCAGTCCGCCCACCTGGATGTCCCCGGCGCTGGCCAGGGTCATGAGGCTTTCGATATCGGAGACGTTCCAGCCGGTGATGCCGCTGGCGGCGGAAAAAAGGGAAGCCGCCGCCCCGGCGATGACCACGCCGGACACCGTGCCTCCGACAGCCACGGCGGTCTTGGGGGTGGGGCCGCCGATGAGCCAGAGGGTGACCAGCGTGGTGACGGCGCAGACGAACACCGCTGTCCAGAAGGGGGACCAGCCCCGCCCCACCATGGGCAGGTAAACAAAGAGGATGCACAGAAATGTGAAGGCAAGCCCCAGCGCCCCCTTTACACCCTGCCGCCCGCCCACCAGACACAGCGTCAGCAGATAGAGTCCGGCAAAGAGGAGCAGTACCCCGCCCCGGTCGGGAGAGTATACGGCGGTGACGGTGGAATCTCCTGCCACGCTCTGGATGAGGATCACCTTCATCCCGACAGTGCATCCGGCTCCGAAGAGATAGCCCGAGCTGCTGGTGGTGACCTGCTCGGTCCCCGCGCGGACGCCGGAGGTCATTTTCACCAGAACGCGCTGTTCTCCGGAGCGGGTGCCGTCGCTTTGGAGATTGTCCTGAAGGATCTCGGTGACAACGCCGGTCTCAAAGCTCTGCCCCGCGCGGGAGACCAGAGGGATCTTCCCGGCGGAGTTGAGCCAGAGGACGAAAAGAAGGAAAAAGGCGGTGAAGATCAGCGGGAGGCCCCAGCGGAGCAGGGGCTTGGAGGGATGAGACATGGGCGGGTGCTCCTTTCCGGGCCGCGCGGGCTGCGCGCCCCGCGGAGAATGATCAGATGAGGAGGGAAAGGCCCTCTCCTCCCACCGAGGGGGGAGAGGGCCCTGATCTGGGATTTTTGAAAGAGAGGACAGAATGGGGACTGCCCCTTCGGCGGGCCTTACAGGCTCACGCCCAGGGTGGAGAGGAAGCTGGCGGGGACGTAGTAGTTGTTGTTGGAGAGCAGGGCGGGCGTGGTGACGCTCCTGCCGTCCACGGTGAGGTTCAGGGTGACGGCGCTGCCCTCGGCAGAGCCGGTGGGCTTGTAACCGGTGTAGGCGGTCTTGGTGGTCACCTTCACGCCGCCGTCCCAGCTCACATCGAAGGCGTTGGAACTGGCGGCCAGGTCACGCAGGCGGTAGTAGGTCTGGCCGCCGGCGGTCAGAGAGGAGGCGGAAACAACGGGCTTCTGCTCGTTGGCGGGCTGGGAGGGGTCCTTCTTGATGGTAAAGGTCTCGTCGATCTTTTCCGCCTTGCCGTCGTCAGTGATCTGATAGGTGTCGATGGAGAAGGCGTCTGAGGTCATGGAGATGACGGAGTAGCTGGGCAGCCAGTTCTGGCTGCGGCTGGCGATGTAGTCCTGCTGGGCGGAGATCAGCTCATAATACTTGGAGCCGGAGGCGGAGTTGGCGGACATGTACAGGGTGCCCTTGGGGTTGGTCACGGTGTTGCCGCTGGCGCTCTCGATGGTGTAGCAGTAGTTGTCGGCCTGGAAGGCGGATTGGGCGGCGGCCCCTTCCGCGTCCTCAGGGGCCAGGGGGATCTTGGCGCCGTTCTGAGTGTTGTAGGCGTGGTCCCAGTCGTAGTCGGTCTTTTCCGCGTTGAGCTGGAACTCGTAGGTGCCGTGGGTCTGGCCGTCGCCGTAGAGCAGCTTGGAACGGGTGTAGGTGTGGTCGTGGCCCTGGAGCACCACGTCGATGTCGTTGCGGTCAAAAATGGGGGTGAGCTGGGTGCGGAGGATCATACCGTCTGTGTCGGAGTGATCCAGGCCGGAGCCGTAAATGTCCTGGTGGATGGTCACCACCCGCCAGGCGGCGTCGGGAGCGGAGGCCACAGCCTCCTCAATGGCCTTTGCGTGCTCGGCCACATTGTAGTTGTTGGTGTTGAGCACGATGAACAGCCCCGCGCCGTAGGTGTAATAGTAGTCGCCGCCCGCCTGGGTCTTGCCGTAGTCGGTGGCGTTGGGGTTGTTGAAGTGGTAGAAATAGTCGGCGTTCAAAGAGTCGTGGTTGCCGATGGTAGTGGCCACGGGGATGGACTGGAGCACAGGGGCGGAGAGATATCCGGCATACTCCTCCTCCTTGGCCTTGCCGGTCTTGTTCACCTGGTCGCCGGCGGAGATGATGAAGCTCACGTCGGGGTTCTGCTGTGTGGCCACGGACAGGGTCCGGGCCCAGGCAAAGGCGTCGTTCCGGGCGGCGGTGTTGGCCGCGCCGGAGCTCGCCGACAGCTTTTCGCCGTTTTGAGGCTGGCCCTTGGAGGCGCCGATCTGGGGATCGCCCACGTAGAGCATCTTGACGGAGGAGAAGCTCTTGGCCTGATACTCTCTGACATCAGACTGGACACCGTTTTTCTCCACGGTGTAGAAGTAGTTTGTATTCTCCTTCAGACCGGTGACGGTGACGTGGTTATAGACATACGCCGCGCCGCCGGTCAGGCTGGCGTCCACGTCGGCGGACACGCCGGTGAAGGCGGTGAGGGCGTCCTTGTTGGTGCCGAAATGGACCACGGGAGTGGCGGTCTTGCCGGGCTCGACTTTGGAGTACCAGGCAAAATTCAGCTCGGTCTCGTTTTTGCCGGGGGTGAGGGAGACCTGGGTGTAGTCGCCGGAGAGGGTCTCCCACCCGTTGACCCATGCCTGCCACTGGGCGCTGTCGCCGGTGACGCTGGAATCGTTGTAGTGGACGGTGGCGGCCAGAGCTGCGGGGAAGGCCCCCACGGCCAGGGTGCCGGCCAAGACACCGGCCAGGACATTTTTGTGAAGCTTCATCTGTCTCTTGACTTCCTTTCGCGTTGTCGTTTTGGAATGCAGGGACAGTGTAGCATTCAAAAAGCAGGAAAACAATGGACTTTTCCAAACATTTACAATGTGTTGACCAAAGTGGGACAAAGGGAGTAAAAAAGGGCCCCCGGACACGCGGCTGCGTGTCCGGGGGCCCTGAGGGAGAGAATTACTGCGCCTGGGAGACGGCGGCTTCAAACAGCTCCACCGCCTTGTCCACATCGGGGGAGATGATGAGCATGAGGTAGTCCCCGCTCTCCACCACCCGTCCGGCCTTGGCCATGGCCAGGGGGTCGGGCAGGTACTGCTCGAAGGACTGCTGGATGGCGGCACGGTGCGCCTCCAGCTCGGCCTTGGCGGCGGCCTTGTCGGCCCCCTCGGCCAGCTTGCCGATGACCACGTTGTCGGCCCGGACCATCATGGAGGAGAAGCAGACCAGCTCTGTGTACCGGGCGGGGTCGATCCCCAGGAAGTCCTTGAGCTCGGCATCGGTGTTCTTCTGGGAGGAGGCCATTTCCGTGGCCTCGATGATCTCCCGTGCCAGCTTCACCAGGGGAGTGCCGTTGGGGGTGGTGATGAAGATCTCTTCGCCGCCTTCCGCGTCGTTCAGGGCGACGGTGTAGCCGGACAGGCCGGCGATGACGCTGACGGGCAGGAAGGTGACACCGTCGGTGACGGTGGCGGTGACGCCCTCCAGCGCGGCGTCGTCCACCATAACGGAGCCGTCCGCAAAGTTGACACGGATGCGGTGAGCATCCAAAGAAAAGAGACCCTGGTTTTCCTCCTGGAACCAGTCGGCGCAGCCGTAGTCGGCCTCAGCCACCAGACGCATGGGGAGAAGGGAGGCCGCGGCGGCGGGGAGGGCGGAGGTATCCAGCTTTACACCGTTGACGGTGATGGCCGCAGAAGGGGCCGCGGGGGCGGTGGCAATGAGCAGGTCCTCCGCCAGAGCGGCGGGGGCCAGAGAGGCGGCCAGCGTGAGCGCCAGGGCCGCGGAGCCGATGCGTTTCATCATGGGTGAGATGTCTCCTTTGTCGGTAATTGTATGCCCGCGGGGGCATCTGTTTTCTTTGGACGCTCCTCCGGGCAAAAAGTTCCCAAAAGAAGAAAAATTTTTTCTTCTGCCGCCGTCACTTGCTGACCGGGGCAAAAACCGCGCCTGTGAAGGCGGCCAGGTCCCCGGGAGAGAGGGTCACCTGCCGGCCCACCTTCCCCGCGGAGACCGTCATTTCCGGGAGGGTTTCCGCGCTGGCGTCAATGACCGTGGGAAAGCGCTTTTTCATGCCCACGGGGGAACAGCCTCCGTGGATGTACCCGGTGAGGGGGAGGAGCTGGGCCTGCTTGATCATCTCAATGGACTTCTCTCCGGCGGCCCGGGCGGCCGCCTTCAGATCCAGCTCCCGCTCCACCGGCACCACAAAGACGTGGTTTCGCTTGGAGGCCCCCACCGTCACCAGAGTCTTGAAGCAGGTCTCGGGGGGCACCCCCAGCCGCCGGGCGGCGGTGACGCCGTCCAGAGCGCCGTCGCTGACGTCGTATTGGTGGGGGACATAGGGAACCTTCTTCTGATCCAGAAGCCGCATCACATTTGTTTTTTCTTCTGCCATCGTGGAAACACCTCTCACTTTGTGGTAAACTATATGGGCATTATAGACCCAGTAAGGAGGAATTTCAAATATGAAGTGGGATGTGACCCCCTATCGGGATACCGTGATGGAATACGCCAAGGCCCTTTTGAGCCAGGACAGCCCCAGCGGCTTTACCCTCCGGGCGGTGGAGACCGCCGAAAATCTGGCCCGGGGGCTGGGCTACGGGACCCGCCGCAGCCGGAAGGGGAACCTCACCATTCTGGTGCCCGGCCGGGAGCACGGAAAAAAGGTGGGGCTGTGCGCCCATGTGGATACCCTGGGGCTGATGGTCCGCTCGGTGACCGCCGATGGAAAGCTCCTCATCACCAAAGTGGGCGGGCCGCTGCTGCCCACTCTGGACGGAGAGTACTGCCGTATCTATACCCGGGACGGGAGAGTGTACACCGGCACCATCCTCTCCCTCTCTCCCGCGGCCCATGTGGAGGACGACGCCGGCACCCGTCCCCGGGACGAGCAGAGCATGGCCGTGCGGGTGGACGAGGTGGTGTCCACCGCGGAGGATGTGGCCGCGCTGGGCATTGCCCCCGGCGACTACGTCTGCTATGATCCCAAGACCCTGGTGACCCCCTCCGGCTTTTTGAAGTCCCGGTTTCTGGACGACAAGGCCAGCGCCGCCTGCCTGCTCACCGTGCTGAAGATCCTGAGGGATCTCGGTCAGCTGCCCCGGTATGACGCCGAGATCACCTTCACGGTCTACGAAGAGGTGGGACACGGCGGAGCGACCTTCTCCGAGTCTCTGGACGAGCTGCTGGCGGTGGATATGGGCTGCATCGGCGCCGAGCTCACCTGCACCGAGGAGCAGGTCTCCATCTGCGCCAAGGACTCCGCCGGGCCCTACGACTACGCCATGGTGACCCGGCTGGTAGAGCTGTCCCGGGCCAACGGGGTGGACTATGCGGTGGACGTCTATCCCCACTACTCTTCGGATGCCGCCGTGGCCTGGAAGTCCGGCCGGGATCTCCCCGCCGCCCTCATCGGCCCCGGCGTCCACGCCTCCCACGGCATGGAGCGCACCCACTGGCATGGACTGAAGGCCACGATGGAGCTGGTGGGCCTGTATCTGGACTGCGAATAAGGGAGCCCGTGCGCTCCATGGTCCCGCCGAAGGCGGGTCAATTTCGGAGCGAAGTGGAGAATTGCCGCAGGCGGAATTCACTTCCGCCGAGGATGGGAAGAGGATACGGGGCCCCCGGGGGGATGTCCCATCCCCCCGGGGCGTGCACCCATTGGCATGGACTGAAGGCCACGATGGAGCTGGTGGGCCTGTACCTGGACTGCGAATAAGCACGCATTCGGGCAAAATATTTCCCGCTCACATTGTCAGGGACCTCTGAATTTGATATAATAAAAGATAATTTTTTCAATTCGGAGGGCGGGAGAGCCCATGAAATACAGACAATGGAACGAGCTTGGACCCCACCGGGAAGAGGGGCCCCTCTGCGCTGCGGGCATTCCGGCCCTGTGCGCAAAGGTGCTGGCCGCCCGGGGCTGGAGCGATCCGGAGGCCGCCCGCCGGTTCCTCTTTGAGGAGATCCCCCTGCGGGACCCCATGGAGATGGCTGACATGGACCGGGCGGCGGCCCGCCTGCGGCGGGCGCTGGACGGGGGAGAGACCATCGCGGTCTACGGAGATTACGACGTGGACGGCATCACCGCTACCTGCTTGATGACCGACTTCCTGCGCAGCGAGGGCGGGACAGTGCTGCCCTATATCCCGAACCGCCTGGAGGAGGGCTACGGCCTCAACCGGGGGGCGGTGGAACAGCTGGCTGCCCGGGGAGCGTCGCTGGTGGTGACCGTGGACTGCGGCATCACCGCCGTGGACGAGGCCGCCGTGGCCGCCGCGCTGGGAGTGGACGTGGTCATCACGGATCACCACGAGTGCAAGGACACGCTGCCGGCCGCCGCCGCGGTGGTGGATCCCCATCGGAGCGACTGTCCCTATCCTTTTAAAAGCCTGGCGGGGGTGGGGGTGGCTCTGAAGGTGTGCATGGCCCTGGCGGGCCCGGCCCGCCGGGAAGAGCTGCTGGACCGCTACGCCGACCTCTGTGCCCTGGGCACGGTGGCCGACGTGATGGAACTCACCGATGAAAACCGCACCATCGTCCGCAGGGGGCTGACCGCCCTGTCCCGCACCCTGCGGCCCGGCCTGCGGGCCCTGCTGCGGGAGGCGGGAGCGGAGGGCAGGGCCCTCTCCTCCATCTCCATCGGCTACACCCTGGCCCCACGGATCAACGCTGCCGGACGCATGGGCCGGGCCGAGGTGGCGGAGGCCCTGCTGCTCACCGACGACCCCGCCCGGGCGGAGGCTCTGGCCCGGGAGCTGTGTGAGCTCAACCGGGAGCGGCAGGAGCTGGAGGCCCTGATCTTCGCCCAGTGCGACCTGCTGGTGGACGCCCTCCCCGCCGGGGAGCGGGACGCGCTGGTCCTGGCGGGAAACACCTGGCATCAGGGCGTGGTGGGCATTGTGGCCTCCCGCCTGACCGAGAAGTACGCCGTCCCCACCTTCATGATCTGCATTCAGGAGGGGAGGGGCAAGGGCTCCTGCCGGTCCTACGGCGGGCTGAACCTTTTCACCCTGCTGGAGGGCTGTGCCGACCTGCTGGAGTCATACGGCGGACACGAGCTGGCGGCGGGCTTTACCATCCGGGAGGAAAACATCGTCCCCTTCCGCACCCGGGTCAACGCCCTCGCCCGTGCGGCGCGGGCGGAGGCCGAGCCGGTGACCGCCCTGGCGGTGGACTGCGCGCTGGGCTCCCCCGAGCTCCTCACGCTGGAGGAGGTGGAGGGGCTTTCTCTGCTGGAGCCTTACGGCCCCGGCAATCCCAAGCCGGTGTTCCGGCTGGACCGGTGCGCGGTGACAGGTCTGACCCAGGTGGGAAATGGGAAACATATGAAGTTGAAGCTCTCCGCCGGAGGCCGGAATCTGGATGCTATCTTCTTCTCCGCTACGGCGGAGGAGGCGGGCATCTCCGCCGCTGACCGGGTGGATGTGTGCTTTTATCCCCAGATCAACGAATACCGCAGCTGGCGCACCGTTCAGCTCCAGTTGTGCGATCTGCGCCCGGCCCGGACCCGGGCCCAGGCGGAGGAGGAGCTCTTCCGCCGCCTGATGGAGGGGGAATCCCTCTCCCGGAGCGAGGCCGCCGCCCTTCTGCCCACCCGGCAGGAATTTGCCAACCTGTGGCGCTATCTCCGCACCCGTCAGAGCGAGGGCTGCATCGAGGACACGGCCCAGCGCCTGGCCCGGAACGTGGCCCGATCCTGCGGGCTCCGGGAGACTTTTATGCGCACCCAGGTGTGCCTGGCGGTCTTTCACGACCGGGGGCTCATCCGGATGGAGCGCACCACCGACCATCTGCGCATCCAGATCCGGGACACCGGGGAAAAGGTGGATCTGGAGAGCTGTACGCTCATGCGCCAGCTCCGCCGTCTGGCGGAAGAACCGTGAAAGGGGGGAGAGGGATTGGACCCTATTCTGGAGCGCTATCAGGCGCTGGAAGACAAAATCAAAGCCTATAATCCGACGCTGGACTCCGGACGGCTGTTCGACGCCTTCTCCTTCGCGGACAACGCCCACTCCGGGCAGCTGCGCAAGAGCGGAGAGCCCTATATCATCCACCCTCTGGCGGTGGCCGAGATCGTGGCCGATCTGGAGCTGGACACCGACTCCATCATCGCCGCCCTCCTCCACGACACCATTGAGGACACCGGCGCCACCCACGAGGAGATCGCCAAGCGCTTCGGCACGTCGGTGGCCGATCTGGTGGAGGGAGTCACCAAGCTGACGCGGGTGCAGTATGTCTCCAAGGAAGAGGAGCAGATGGAGAATCTCAGGAAGATGCTCATGGCCATGGCCAAGGACATCCGGGTGATCCTCATCAAGATCTGCGACCGGCTGCACAACATGCGCACCATGGAGTACCAGTCCGCCCGCAAGCAGCGGGAAAAGGCGCTGGAGACCATGGAGATCTACGCGCCCATCGCCCACCGGCTGGGCATGCAGCGCATCAAGTGGGAGCTGGAGGACACCTCCCTGAAATATCTGGACCCCATCGGCTACAAGGAGATCGCCGACGAGCTGGCCGCCCGCTCCTCCGCCCACGAGGAGTTTCTGGCGGCCATCCAGAAACGGCTCCAGGAGCGGATGGACGCCGAGGGCATCCGCTGCAAGGTCTACGGCCGGGTGAAGCACATCTACTCCATCTACCGGAAGATGTACGCCCAGAACAAGACGCTGGACGAGATCTTCGACCTCTACGCTTTCCGGGTCATTGTGGAGGACGTGCCGACCTGTTACTACGTCCTGGGCTGCATGCACGACCTATTCAACCCCGTGCTGGGGCGGTTCAAGGACTATATCTCCACCCCAAAGCCCAACGGCTATCAGTCCCTCCACACCACCGTCATCGGCCGGGAGGGCATCCCCTTCGAGGTGCAGATCCGCACTGAAGAGATGCACAACACCGCCGAATACGGCATCGCCGCCCACTGGAAGTACAAGCAGGGCATGGCCAACGACAAGCTGGGCACCGAAGAGGCCTTCGAGTGGGTCCGCAAGCTCCTGGAGAGCCAGCAGGACGCCGACCCGGACGAGTTTGTCCGCACCCTCAAGGTGGACATGTTCGCCGACGAGGTCTTTGTCTTTACCCCCCAGGGGGATGTGAAGAGCCTGCCGGCCGGGGCCACCCCCATCGATTTTGCCTACTCCATCCACTCCGCCGTGGGCAATCATATGACGGGGGCCAAGGTCAACGGCCGCATCGTCCCCTTCGAGACCAAGCTCAAGTCGGGGGATATCGTGGAGGTCATCACCTCCAAGGCCGCCCACGGCCCCAGCCGGGACTGGCTGAAGCTGTGCAAATCCAACGAGGCCCGCAACAAGATCCGGCAGTGGTTCAAGAAGGAGCGCCGGGAGGAGAACATCGCCACCGGCCGGGCGCTCTTTGAGTCGGAGCTCAAGCATCAGGGCCTGACGCTGGCCGACGTCACTGAGGAGGAGATCCTTCCCGCCCTTCTGCGCAAGGTCCGGTTCGGCTCGCTGGACGAGCTCTACAACGCCATTGGCTACGGAGGAGCCTCCGCGGTGAAGGCGGTGGCCCGGATGAAGGACGAGCTCACCCGCATAGACCGCTCCGCCGCGGACAAGGCGGCGGCCGAGAAGCTGGCCGCCGGGAGCGGGGTCATCATGCCCGCCTCCTCCGCCAACACCGCCGCCAGCCTGAAGGCCTCCGCGCCCCGGCGTTCCCAGTCCGGCATCATCGTGGAGGGGCTGGACAACTGCATGGTGAAGTTTGCCAAGTGCTGTTCCCCGGTTCCGGGGGACCCGGTGGTGGGCTTTATCACCCGGGGCTACGGCGTGTCGGTTCACCGGGCCGACTGCCCCAATGCCGTCGCGGAAAACCGAAATCCGGAAGAGGCCGGGCGCTGGGTCAAGGTGGACTGGGTGGACGGCGATCTGCCCGGCTACCGCACCTCGCTGGAGCTCTCCGCCAAGGACCGCGACGGGCTGACGCTGGACGTGGCCATGGCCCTGTCGGCGGCCAAGGTGAAGGTGACCAGCCTGTCCGCCCGCTCCATGCCCGACGGCTACGCCGTATTGAATTTGTCGGTGGAGGTCCGGGACCGGAATGAGCTGACCAACGTGGTCAACAAGCTGGGCCAGATCCAGAGCGTCTATCAAGTCAAGCGCGTGGTGGGATAAAGCCGCCGCCGCAGAGAAATAAAAAAGAGGCAATGAACATGGATGAACAAGCTCTGAGCGCCCGGCTTTCGGACGCCTTTGGCCACGGGGAGACCCTGCGCCGCCAGCTCCGGCTCACCGCAGAAGAGGCCGATTGGGCGGGCAAACACTATTCCGCCGTCCTCACCGCACTGGGCGAGGGCTGGTACGACATGGAATTTCAGGGGGCGTATTGCTGATGGAACAGCCTTTTGTCCCGCTCCTTCTGGGGGCGGACATCAATGTATACTCGATGGCCCGGGCCTTTCATGAGGCTTACGGGGTCAAAACGGTGGCCTACGGCATGTACCCCTCCGGGCCATGCTACGGAAGCTCCATCATCGACTATCGGGTGAGCGAGCGCAACGACGAGCCCGATCGCGTGCTGGAAAACGTCTGTCATGTCGCCGCGGAGTTCCCCGACAAGACCATTCTCCTGCTGGGCTGCGGGGACAACTACCTGACCTCCATTTCGGCCAATCTCCCCAACTACCCGGCCAACGTGGTGGCGCCCTACGTCTCTTTGGAGCAGATGGAGGGGCTGATCCACAAGGAGCGGTTCTACGCCCTGTGCGATCGGTACGGCATCGACCACCCCAGGACCTTCGTCTACAAAAAGGGGATGGGGCACGACTTCACCCTTCCCTTCGACGGGCCCTTTGCCGTCAAGCCCGCTGAGAGCGCCACTTACTGGGACCACCCCTTCGATACCCAGAAAAAGGCGTATATCCTCCAGTCCCGGGCCGAGGTGGATCAGGTCATCGATGACATCTACGGCCACGGCTACGAGGATTCCCTCATCATCCAGGACTTCATCCCCGGCGGGGACGAGAACATGCGGGTGCTCACCTGCTACTCCGGGGCCGACGGCAAGGTGAAGCTCATGTGCCTGGGCCACGTCCTGCTGGAGGAGCACACCCGCCACGCCATCGGCAACCACGCCGTCATCATCACCGAGCCCGGCGGGGCGCTCTACGACGCCTTCCGCCGGTTTTTGGAGGACATCCGCTTCACCGGCTTTTCCAATTTCGACATCAAGTTCGATCCCCGGGACGGGAAGTTCAAGGCCTTTGAGATCAACTGCCGCCAAGGCCGGAGCAACTACTACGTCACCGGCGCGGGCTACAACCTGGCCAAGTATCTGGTGGAGGACCGGATCTTCCACAAGGAACAGCCCCTCGTCTGCTCGGAAAACCGACACCTCTGGTGGGCCATCCCCAAGCGGGTGGCCTATGACTACATCCCCTCCCGGTTCCATGAGGAGATGAAGGCTTTGGAGCGGGCCGGGGCGGCGGTCAACCCCCTGTGGTATCCCGCCGACCACGCCCTGCTCCACAAGCTGCGCATCTGGCGCATCCAGCGCCGGCAGTTCGGCTGGTACGCGTCCTCGATGGAAAAGCCCAGGGACTGAAAGGTGATCGCTTTGACGAAAGGAAAGCTCGGGGTGCTGGGGGGGATGGGTCCCCAGGCCACCCAGATGTTTTACCAGCGGGTGCTGGACCAGACCCAGGCAGGGACCGATCAGGAGCACATTCCCGCCCTGATCCTGAGCGACACCCGGATGCCCGACCGCACGGCAGCCCTCCTCTCCGGGGAGACCGGGGCGGTGGAGGACCGGCTCCTGTCCGGCGCCCGGCTGCTGGAGGAGTGGGGCGCGGCGGCCATCGCCATCCCCTGCAACACCGCCCACGCCTTTGTCCCGGCGCTCCAGGCCCGGCTGAGGACGCCCATCGTGAACATGATCACCGAAACCGCCGCCGCGCTGAAGGCGCTGGGGGCGAAGCGGGTGGGGGTCCTGGCCACCGACGGCACCCTCCGCATGGGGCTCTACCGTGCCGCCTGCGCGGCCGAGGGGATCGAGACGGTGAGCCCGCCGGCGGAGATCCAGCGGCTGGTGATGAGCGTTATCTTCGACGAGATCAAAAAGGGGGAGAAGGGCAGCCCGGAGAAGTTCTCCGCCATCGATGCCGCTCTCCGCTCCATGGGCTGCGACCGGGCGGTACTGGCCTGCACCGAGCTGTCGGTCTACAAGGACTGGCATGTCCTGCCCGACTTCTATCTGGACGCCATGGATGTGCTGGCCCGGCAGAGCGTGCTGGCCTGTGGGTATCCCTTACGGAATGTGTAGGGCCAGCCTGACCGGATCGCGGAAGGGGCCGAAGCGGGCGGCGTCAGGGGGACTTTTATGGAAATATTAGCGGAACGTCTGCGCCTTTTGAGAAAAGAACGAAAACTGACACAAGAGGAATTTGCACGTTTCATGGGACTGTCTACTGGGGGTTACCAGAGGTATGAGCTCAACGAACGGGAGCCGAGCGCCTCTCAAATTGTAGATTTTTCTAAATATTTTGACGTATCTGCCGACTTTCTCCTGGGGCTTTCCGACCAGCGCTGAAAAGAGGGGGAGTGGGTTCCCCCTCCTTTGGAAACAGCCCGGGTCTTTCTGCGGGGCGGGGATGACCCCGTGACCTTACTTCGCAACGGCCGCGGGGTTCGGTGAGATGCCGCGGCTTTTTTGCTTTACTTTATTTGGCAGGAGGTATTTTTTATGGAACGTCCCCGTCTCCCTTTGGGTGACTATTATCAGCTCCTGCTGAAAAACGGACTGCTGGCCGATGCCTCGCCTCTGGCCGCAGACCTTACCAGAACGGTGACCGCCGTCACCTGCGACTCCCGCAGCGCCGTGCCTGGGAGCATTTTCGTCTGCAAAGGGGCTTCCTTTAAAGCGGAGTATCTGGCCGAGGCCGTCCGCCGGGGGGCCTTTGCCTACGTCAGCGAGACGCCCTATGAGGCGCCCGCCCCCTGTCTCCGGGTCACCGACATCCGGTTGGCCATGGGCCTGCTGGCCGACCGGGCCTGGGGCCACCCCTCCGGGGCGCTGAAGGCCGTGGGGATCACCGGCACCAAGGGAAAGACCACCACCGCCTACTTTTTGAAGTCCATTCTGGACGCGTGGCGGGAGGCGCAGGGGCTGCATCCCGTGGGGCTTCTGTCCACCATCGTCACCGACGACGGGGCCCAGCGCCGCCCGGCGGTGCTCACCACACCCGAGCCGCTGGACCTCCAGCGGCACCTGTGGAACGCCGTGAACGCCGGGTGCGGCTACGTGGTCATGGAGGAGTCCAGCCAGGCGCTGAAGTATGGGCGGGTCATCGGCGTGGATCTGGCTGCCGCCGTGTTTCTGAATATCGGGGAGGATCACATCAGCCCCCGGGAGCACCCCACGTTTCAGGACTATTTTGCCTCCAAGCTGAAGATTTTCAACCAGGCAGAGGCCGCCGTGGTGAATCTGGACAGCGACCGCTCCGAGGAGGTGCTGGCTGCCGCGGCCCGGTGCGGGCGGGTGGTCACCTACTCCATGCGGGATCCCGCCGCCGATCTCTTTGGCCGGGATCTGGCCCGAACGGAGGAGGGCCTTGCCTTCGCGGTGGGCTATGGGGAGGCGCCACTGCGCTGTGCCATCCCCATGACCGGAGACTTCAATGTCTCCAATGCTCTGGCGGCGCTGGCGGTGTGCCGGGTACTGGACGTGCCCGCGGACGCCGTTCAGGCCGGACTGGCCCGGGGCCGGGTGCCCGGGCGGATGGAGACCTATTCCGCCGGGGGCCGGACCGTCATTGTGGACTACGCCCACAACGGCATGAGCCTGTCGGCCCTGCTGCGCTCCGTGCACAGCGACTACCCCGGCGCGCCGGTCACGGTGGTGTTCGGCTGCACCGGCGGCAAGGGGCTGGACCGCCGGGCCGGCATGGGAGCCGCCGCGGGAGAATTTGCCGACCGCATCCTCCTTACCGAGGATGACCCCGGACCCGAGGAGGTGGAGGCCATCTGCGCTGAGATCGCGGAGGCCGCCGCCCCCTTCGGTAAGATTTGCACCGTCATCCCGGACCGGGAGGAGGCGGTCCGCACCGCCATTTTGGAGACCGCCGCCCCGGGGGTCGTGGTCCTGGCGGGCAAGGGCAGCGAAGGACAGCAGAAGCGGAAGAACGGCCCGGAGCCCTGTGTCCCGGACGGCCTGCTGGCCCGGAAGTATCTGGGGCTTCCTCTGGACGGCGGAAGATGACAGACGAAAACGCGGTCCCGGGGGCAGGTGCTGTCCTGCTCCCGGGGCCGCGCGGAAAGTGGTTTTATCCCAGCCTCTCCAGCAGAGCGGGGAGTTGGGAGAATGCGGAGATGGAAGGAACTTCCGGCGGCACCGTGCCGAAGCCGTAGGCCGCGTGGATGAAGGCCACTCCGGCCTCCCGGGCAGAGTGCCAGTCCAACTCGGTGTCCCCCACATAGACCGGTTTTTTCAGCCCATAGCGGGCCGCCGTCAGCGCGATATTTTGGCTTTTGGGCTTCCCGGTCCGGCCGGCGCACTCAAAGCCCTGAAAATAGCGCCCCAGCCCGGTCCCCTGAAAAAACGCCTGGATGTAGCCGTCCTGGCAGTTGCTCACCACGAGCAGCGGGCTGCGCCGGGAGAGGAGGGAGAGGGTCTCCTCCACCTCCGGATAGACCGCGGCGCCGTGCTCCGCCAGATATTCATTTTCCACCGCACAGCACTCTTCGATGATTTCCAGCTGCCTCTGTCTGTTCAATCCCGGAAGTCTGCGCGCGGCGATGTCCGCAATGCGCAGCCCCATACAGGAGCGGACTTCGTCCACTGTGAGGGGAGGACGCTCCACCTGATTGCGCGCCAGAGCAAGATTCCAGGAGATGGTGATTTCCGGGACTGCATCCCAGAGCGTACCGTCCAGATCGAACAAGATACCGTCAAACATGGGTAAACTCCTTTAAATGTCGATTTAAGCCATTATAAAACGAAAGCCGCAAGTTGTAAATGCCCGGCCGCCCTGGTTTGAGCAGGGACGTAATTTGGGGCGGCGGCGGAGGGAGAGAAATATTTTGCAGGTTTACTTCTGGTTTTTCATTGCGCTGGGCCTTTTGATTTTCCTCTTCTCTCAGGAGATCGACCGTGCGGCCCGAAAAAATCAGAGAACGCCCCGGGCGCGTCTGGTGGCGGCCATCCTTCTGGCGGCCGGATTGATTGGACTGATCGTTACCGCCTGTTTCCCCAGTTGACAGAACAGCATACTTGGGATAAAATAAAAAAGCTCGGCACCCGGGGCTTAAGCCGCATATAAGGATAGCTCTACCGTTTTTTGGAACATTTGAAGGACCCAAATTGAATACGTCTCCGTAGCTCAGTTGGATAGTAGCGTTCGCCTCCTAAAAATCGAATCGTTCGAATTCTGGAGCCCTTCATAATTGAATAATTTCTGTATATGCCCCCGTAGCTCAGTTGGATAGAGCGGTCGCCTCCTAAGCGGATGCTCTACACTCGCCGTTGGCACCCTTTTTTCCAAAATTTCATATCTGCGTCAGTAGCTCAGCTGGATAGAGCGCGCCCCTCCTAAGGGTGAGGCCGGGGGTTCGAATCCCTTCTGGCGCACCAAAAACACTGTAATTCCAAGGAATTGCGGTGTTTTTCTTTTCGAAAAGTTCATGTCAAAGCAGGATCAGGAGTATCTCGTTTTGCGGCACCGCTGCCTTTGGCACACCCAAATTGACAGCAACGATTTTCGCACCGTTCTGGGGTTTGGCACCGTCTTGGCACCACCCCTTATCGCCCCACCTGTGCCAAGATAAGCGATGTCAGGTTCGACAAGAGTTCCGGGGACTGCTGAAGCTGGGACAAAAGTGTTTGCGCATCCAGCACCGGCTGCGTTTTTTCTTCCTGCGGAGCGTGAACGCTTCGCAGGTCAGGGTTCGCATAAAATGCGGATTCAAACTTCTGCGCGTTGACCTTACGATCCTCATCCAGAATATGCGCATAGATTTTTGTAATCATGTCCACCTGGGAGTGGCCGGTGTCACCCTGTGTCGCTTTCAGATCTCCGTGATTCAGCTTCAGCTTGTAAGTCGTGCTGCTGTGTCGGAGGGAATGAAAAACAACATTGGGAAGGTTGGCTTCTTTCTTGAGCCGTCTGAATGCATTATTGATGACGGTTTCCTCACAAGGACGACCGTTAGGCAAAGCAATGACAAGGCCATAATCCAGATACTCATCACCAAGAAACGCCTTCTGCTTGTCCTGCGAAGCCTTCCATTCCCGGAGAATGTACGCAACCGTTTTGGGCATCCACACTTTGCGAACGCTGCTTTCCGTTTTCGGGGTTTTCAGAACGATGACCGTGCTGGCATTCTCCAGATACATGGTTCTGGGGAAAACCTTAATGATCTCCTCCGTTCCCAGCACATTCAGCGTATCTTCACGGACACGCCAAAGGACTTTCTCCACGCACAGATGGGCGTCGTCCCGCGCTATATCGGCATCACTGATATGAATGTTATCCCAAGTCAAGCCCAGGATCTCCCCAATCCGCAGCGAACAGGCAAAGGAAAGGTTCATAGCAACATAGAGCTTACTATCCTTACACGCATCCAGAGCCTTACGAATTGTCGCGGCATCCCAAATCGCACGGGGTTCGCGCTTTACTTTCGGCAGGGTGGTATTCTCAAATGGGTTCTTAGAAATAATGTCCCATCGTACAGCCTGCTTAAAGGCGCATTTCAAGAGTTTGTTGATATTGGCAATTCCGGCAGGGGTCATGTACTGTGTGGAAGAATAGCGATTTTTCCGAACAGCGCAAGGGGTCTTTTGCAACCGTGTGAGAAACTTATCCGCCGCCATGGTGTTGATATTCTGAATCAGCTCATCCCCGATAATGGGATTGATATAGTTTCGGATCAGTCCACGGTTCGCTTCATAAGTGGAAGGCCCCCATTTCTTTACACCATACAGGGAAACAAAGTCCTCCAAAAAGGCAGCTACCGTCAGATTGCTGGGGGCAATAAAGGTGTTGACCTTCATTTTGTATTCGATTTCAGCTTTGCGTGTCTTTGCTTCTTCCTCGGTATCGAAGGGTTCCCATTTCTGCTTGCGCTCGCCCTGGTCATTTGTGTAATAATACACGACATTGAATTTATTTCTTCGCTTTCTGATTGAAGCCATGATAAACCTCCTGAATTACATCTGTCTATCAAGCCATTCATCAAAAGATTGTTTGGATACTCTGATCGTTGTTCCGATCTGCACGGTCTTGAATACGCCAGAGTGAACAAGCTTATATGCGGCAGTTCTCCCGATACCCAGGATGTCAGAAATTTCTTTTACTGTATAGGTTCGTTTGCCGGAATAACTATTTATTGTGCTGCTTTCGTAGTCCATAACAGCCTCCTTTCCAAGCAGCATCGTACCGACAATCAAAATTGTAATACGGTGCCGCTAAATTCACAAATTTTTCAGGTCATAAAAAAGTAAAGCAGACAGGCGGCTGCTGGCAGCAGCTCCACAGGATTTTCACCTCGGCCCATGCTGATGGGTGCGCCGAACAATGCTTTGAGGGCGTTCAATTCGGGAGTATCGTTAGGGGTGGCAAAGGTCATGGCCGTCAGATTGCCAGTCTGCTTTCCGGCTGGATCGTAATCGCTCGCTCTGCAAAAAGAGGTCTTGGCGGATCTGCCGTGTGGCTCACTTTGACACGAATGTGCCTGTCTGCCTTATTCTGCGTCCATAAGCCGCTTTCTTTTTCAAGGTGCGATTAAGGCTCCTGTCGGCCCGTATCAGCCATCAAGCAATGAGATTGATAACTGATACCCGCAAGCAGGAAAAGCCCATAGCGGCGGCGTGGAAAGGGGAACACGCCGCCGTCTGTGGGCAAGGGATTATGCTGCTCTGGTCACATCAAAGTCCAGAATTTTCGTAATCAGCTTGGTTTCCAGCCGACGCCGCATTTCTTCATCTACGCAGAGATGCGGCACACCGTTTTCGTCATACAGCGTCCTGGTGGACAGAGCGCAGATGTAACGAGAATAATGCGCCAGCACAGCGTTGATGGCATCCACATTGCCGGACGCAGCCGCTTCAATGGTGGAATACGGCAGCAGCGAGGAAGTGCTATTCTTCTGATTGCCCGCCATCTTCATGAACCTCCAATCTATGTTTCATTTCTTTGAGAGAGCTTGTCCGTCTGTACTGGACTGTGCGGCGTACCATGTTCAGCTTGTCCGCAATTTCCTGATCGCTCATGTCCAGGAAATATGCCAGCAGTACGATGTCACGCTTATCATCCGGCAATGCGGTCAGCGCATCTGCCAGCTTCTCGTTGTTTATCGCAACATCATATCCCTGCACATCGAAGTGGATCGCTTCAGACGGATACTCGTCCAGTACACACAGCCGCTCCATCTGCTCCTCAGACAGCTCCGAAAGGGGGACCTCATGTGCGGCCCGCCGTATCAGTTCCCGGATATAATCACGGGCTTCCTCACGCAGTACCTTTCTGCAAAAGCTGTCAAATTGATGCCGAACGGTTTTCTTCTGGGATGGTGTCAGCTCCAAGAGTCATTTCACCTCCCTCCCGAACCGCGGGAGGCGGCTTTCTAACCCCTTTCGCTTCTATCCCGTTTTGAACATGGCAAATTGGCAAAGATGGCGAAAAATTTTTTAAAAAATGCAAAAAATAAAAACCCTCCAATTCGCTTAAGGCATTTTCCAGCGAATTGGAGGGTGGTGCCCGAGAACGGGCAAAGAAAATCTTGCAAAATGTGAATTTAAATTCACATTTCAGAATATGTGAAGCCTGCTGATTGCAATGAAATTCATGTGCAGTACGGCTCGACTGCTATTTTGTTTTGTTTCCAAAGGGCTTTCCTCATCTACATGAAATAAGATACACATTAATATGAATTTGAGCGAATTTTCACAGCGCAGCATGTATTGTAGAATGCTGTCGAGGTGAAATAAAATGCATGATTACTCTCGTTCCTTAGGTGTCGCAGTTAGAAAGGCCAGGAAAGAGTTGGGGCTTACACAGGTGAAACTTGCAGAAATGACTGGTATTGACTCGCGCACCATTATCAAAATTGAAGGCTGCGAGGGAAATCCCATGCTGGAAAACCTATACCCCTTGATTCGGACTTTAAAAATAGATCCTTGGGAGGTTTTTTATCCTGAGTTAAAACAGCGTGATGCGGCGTTCAGACAGCTTCAGCTTTTGCTTATTGGGTGCAGCGAAGAAGAAATTAAAAAAATACTGCCAATTTGTCAGGCAGCACGCTCTGCGCTTAAGTCAAAAGAAACAATTCAAATATAAAATGCAGAGCCTGCAGCCTCATCATTTGGGGAAGCAGGCTCTGCGCTTTATGCGTCTGGCTCTTTGCTCTGCGTCATCTTAAGATTTATTATACTGATAATTGTTTCTTTTTTACATTTTGGACAATATAGTGGAAAATTTAATAGCACCGTTTTTTCCAACACTTTAATTCGTGTTTTACTGTTGCAAGTAGGACATCGAACCCAATATGAATCGTTATGATATTTCATTCTGTCTATTATGTTCCTATTCAACCAGCTTTACTATTATCTCTGAGAAAACATAACACCTCTGATTTGGGTGAGGATACTTCTTTCATAGTTCGCTAACAAATCATCCTTTGTAAGCCAAGTTTCATTTCTCCACTGCTGCTTGTTTTCTGTGCATCAACAGAGTGGTTCCTTGAAATATCAACTTTTATCTTCCTCTTTCGTCATAAATCGATCATCCAGAGTGTCTATCATTTTTTCATTTTTACGAGTTGCTCCTCCCGGCAGGTAAAGTAAGCTATGTCTGCTTTTTTCTCGCAACGCAGTGCATTCGAAAGCCTTTTCGCTGTTCCAGCACTTCCAGTGAAAGACCGGCTTTTTCGCTCATTGCCTGAATCTGCTTTTTGTGATAGACCCGCACATCTCCATGACCTGCCAAATGGCACAGGGGCATCTCAATGTGATTTATCAGCCAGATGAGGATCGTCGGGCCGGTGTTGTCCCGGAGGATTAACCGCCCGCCGGGCCGCAAGACACGATGGACGTTGTTGAAAAAGGCCTGTGGATTTGGGTAGTGGTGAAAACTCTGGGAGCAGATCACAACATCAAAAGAATCGTCTGAAAAGGGCAGTTCCTCACAGTCACCCACCAAAAACTCCGCGTTTGGCAGCTGCTTTCTTTGAGCGACCTCTATCATTTTGGGTGTCAGATCAATGCCGGTATAGTGCCGCTCCGGGTAAACTTCATTCAGCAGAGAGATCATCGGTCCGGTGCCGCATCCGCAGTCCAGCAGGTTTTCAAATGGCTCCTTTTCCAATTCCTCCAGAATGTCCGGGTAATCCTTTCTGCACATTTCATAAATACCCGCATGATCCGTTTCATACTGGTCCGCCACTTTGGTAAACTCCTGTATGGAAAGTTGTTTATACTGTTCGCTGTTCATACCATTCCCTCTTCGGTTCCACAGTAAAACCAGATTGTCATGCTACTTTTCTTGTCCAAACTCTTTTCCATTCCCACTTTTCTCGGCCGTCACACACATCCAGCCTCTCCGATTCTGGTCCACTTTAATCTTGCAAAAACCCGCTTCTTGCAAAACGGCCTTGATCTGTCCGGCGTTGTAGATCTTCATGCCTTCAATCTTGCCCGTCCACTTTTCGTCCTTTGGATTCATTCCGTTGGATTCATTGCAGATCATAAACGTCCCGCCGTCTGCCAGCACTCTGCAAACCTGCTGAAACGCTTTGAATAAATCCGGCCAGAAGTAAATCGTCTCAAAGGCCGTCACCACATGAAACCCGCTGTCTTCAAATGGGAGCTCCATTACATTTCCCTGAATAACTTCACACCGCCCCGCCTGAATCGCGGCAGCATTTTTCTTTCTGGATTGCTCCACGCTGACAGGAGAATAATCGATTCCTTTTATGATCCCACAGGAGCTTTTGGTCAACAGCTTCTGAAGATTCGCCCCTCCGCCGCAGCCAATATCCAAGGCCGCGTCATGGTCTCCGATAGAAATATGTTGAAATCCCCATTCCGCCAGAGCGGCGTGTCCCGTGTTCATCATTCGAACCATCATTTTCCCGCCAAAGCCCTCCGGCTTACAGGTGTTTTGAAAGAATGATCGCTTTTTCTCCATACCTATCTGTGTCTCCAGTCTCAATTATTTTCTGCCGACCAGCAGGGTGGAGCCTTTGAGCATCAGCCGCTTTGCCTCCTTTGGCGTCATGAACCGGCCGTCTGTGGTGTCGATCAGCTCCACCTTTTCGTATCCCTGAGCCTTGAGCTGACGGGCAAATTCTTCCATGTCGCCATATCGTGCCGGAGACATCAGATCGTGGATGGCAAAGACGCCTCCCTTTTTCAGCACCCGCAATGTCTCCAAAAGGAGTTTCTGCTTGTCCGCTCCAGTGATGTTGTGATACACATAGTTGCTGGTCACCGCGTCAAAGCTCTCATCCGGGAAGTCCAGCTTCGTGGCGTCTCCACGCTGGAACTCCGTGTTGATCACACCTTCCGCCTTAGCATTTTTCTCACACAAAGGAAGGCTGAATGAGGCGTAGTCCTTGCCCCACCGGTCGATGCCCACCATTGTCCCCTGGGGATTCCGCTTTGCGCAGGCAATGGTCAGCGCCCCGCTGCCGCAGCCTACATCCAGGCCCCTGCCGCCTTCCGGCAGGGTGATGTATGCCGCTGTTCCCTCCACGATCTGGCGGGACAGCTTCCGCTCCCCCTCGTAGGAAAAGGCCTTATAGGCGTGGATACACCATTCGGCATACTTAGCGCATACCAAGCAGGCAACAGCGAACACAGCGCCCAGAGCAACCCGCACACTGCCATGTACGCCCAGTCCGCACACACCGAAAATCAGAAAGCAGACAAGCGTGAGCGCAGTCGCGGCAAACATTCCATAGATTAGCCCTTTGGGTACCCAGTTTTTATAATCCGGTTTCATTCAGATTTCTCCTTCCGACAGGTAAAGCAAGCCATGGACTCCACCGTTTCCAGCTTCACCTGTTCGTACAGTTCCTTCAGCCGTTTTCGCAGGCTGTCCGCCGTCTCATAAGGCGGGGTGAAAAAACCTTTGGGCGTATAGATGTGATCAATCATCCAGTCTGTGCGCCGGTTTTCCCCTTTGATGTAAAAGCAGCCGCAGAAGATACCACCGGGCTTCAAAACCCGGAAGGTCTCCCGGTAACCCGCCTCCTTATCGGGAAACGCATGGAAGCCGTTTAAGGACAGTACCAGGTCAAAGCTTCCATCGTCAAAGGGCAGCTTTCCCACATCTCCCTGCTGAAAGCGCACATGCTTCAGCCCCAGAATCCCAGCCCGCCGCTGTGCCTGCGCCATCATGTCGGTGGAATAATCCAGGCAGGTGATGTCCGCATGGGGCAGCTGTTTGTAGACCGGCATGGTGAGTACGCCGGTACCCACCGGGACCTCCAGCAGCCTGCCGGAGAAATCCTCCGGTATGCCGGACAGCGCCCGCTCCAGATACCGGGTGTTCGTTTCCCGATCCATGTTCCACACCAGCTTGCAGACAGCCTTGCCTGAAAGTGTGGAGCATGTGATCATGCCGTCGTAAAAGGTGGCTTCTTTGCCAAGCGCGCCATAGGCGTTTTGAATTGCATCATGCCGGTTCATAGCTTTTCCCCCTGCTTGTTGGTATCCTTCCGGGCCTCTAAATAGCACAGAGGTGCAATGCTGCTGCCCATCAGTCTCTCCTCCGTCGCGGTAAATCCGCACTGGGAGACGAACTTCTCAAAGTCACGCGCATCCCACTTGTGATAGGTACGGAAACCTGTCAGCTCCATCATCCGTGTCCGCAGGCGAAACCCAATCCCCTCCCCGTGGACAAAGGTGGGTGCAATCAAAATGCCGTTTTCTTTCAAGACCCGGCGTGCTTCAGAAAGAGCTTTCTCCGGTTCCGGCATAATGTGGAGCGCATTGGTGATTACCACCGCGTCAAAGGTTTCCGATCCATAGGGAAGATTTGTGGCGTCCTGCACGCTGTAGTGCAGCCGGGCAGAGTGAGGCTTCTTCTTTGCCTCGGCGATCATCTCCGGCGAAAAGTCTGTCGCCTCAATGCTTTTCACACTGCCGGCGATCTGCCCGGAGATCAGCCCCGTTCCGCAGGCCAGCTCCAGCACATTCATCTGCCGGTTCAACGAGCCTTTCATTTTTGCAGCGATTGCGTCATAAAGGCGTGCATTACTGTACATGAACCTGTCGTAAAAGCCTGACCAGCGGCTCCAGAACGTTTTATTTCCCTGTTCTTTCATCAGTGCTCCCTCGTTTTACCAGCTTTGCAGCAGCCGTGTCACTCTGGCGTCAATATCCATGCGTGCTTCCCGGCACTCTTTAGGATACTGCCTCCCTGCACGGAAGGCTGCCCGCGTCAGCAGCCCAGAGCCCACCGGCAGCATCTTCCGGAGCATCCCCTCTGGAAAGACAAAGTGGGTCCCGTGGGGATACAGCGCCAGCTCATATTCGCTTGCATGCGGTAGCGCTTTCAGGCGCTCATCCATGCGGCGGATGAATTTGCAGGTATCCCAGAGAACATCATCCTCCGCACCGACAAAGAGAATCCTTCCTTGGATGTTTTCTACCTTGATCTTTTCTTCTTCCCGCACCGGGTGAAGCCGCTCGGATTCCTCAAACAGCTTCCGGGACGCAACCATATCCCCGCCCGCCTTTGCCTCTCTCTGAATCATCTGCCAATACTCGGGGTGGCGATAGGCATAGGGCAGGTACGGCAACGGCTTGCCGCCGACGGTGACGGTGGATTCCCCGTCCGCCGGACGTTCCTTCATGCCGTCTTTTCCATCCCGGACAAAGCCCTCCATGATGAAATCGCAGGGCGTCATGGCTATGGTGAGAGAAATGTCGCGATAATAAGACGCAGCAACAAGGGCCATCATTCCTGTGGTGGAGCCCCCCACAATGCCGATTTTCCGGTTTCCTCTCTGCTTGATTACACCGATAGCTTTTTCAAAACGCTCCAGTGGATAGCTGTGATGGCCATAGTCCTTCTTTCCCGGCGCCATTGTCATCACGTTGCAGTTCCGGCTCTGAAGCCATTTCACACCGGACACCGCCATGCGGTCGTCAATATCATCCCCCAGCAAAGCGATCATGCACCGGTCGATTGCATTCGGATTCGGAAAATACGCACCGAAAAAGCCATCCTTCTCCGCAGAAAAGTATTCTCTTTGCATTTTCATAACCGCCCTCCTCACATCTGGACCTTTCCCCTTATTTTCTGAAAAGGGAAAAGCCTTTCTTCTCATAGGGCTCACTGCTGATGGCAGTTACCTGGTACCCAGTAGCTTCAATCGCAGCTCTGAGCTTTTCTTCCTCCAGCGGCTGCTCTGATAGAATTTCTGTTCTCCCTTTTGCATGGGAGGAAGTGACCTTTTTCACCGAAAACGCCTTTCGGACAGCGTCATTCACATGAGCCTCGCACATTCCGCAGGCCATGCCTTCTACTTTCAAAATGGTTTTTACCATGATCCATTCCTCCTTAAAGTCTGGCGATACACATCGCCATGCACACTCCCAATACAAGCATCGCCGGCACCGCCTTTCCCGGTGCCGTTTTCTTCAGGCACATCCGCCGAATCTCCACCAAAATCAGGTCCAGCAAAATCGCTGCCGCAGAGATATAGAGATACACGGCATTTTCCCTGCGCACGCTTTCCGGTATCGCGCCAAATCCGCTGAGGGCTGCCATGACACCTGCAACCACGCAAATCGCCAGACATACCCGCGTTTGCTCCCGGTTGTCTTTGTTTCGATACCAGGAACAGGCGCTTACCGCAGCTGTCAGCAGCGCCACGGCACAGGTAAAAATCAGCATAAGCCCTCCCCTCCGGCATCTCTCCGCTCCAAGCCGCCGAGCCAGTCAATCACCGTATCCAGCACCAGCTTGGGATTCCCTACATTACAATGGGCTCCGGCATCCTCTTTCTCCGTCATAAGCCGGTAGGTCAGACTCCGCACATTGGGCAGGGCGTCCAGTTCCGCCGCGTAAAGCTCTTTTGCGATAAAATGGTCATGGCTGGCCCCAATGACCAGCATATCCTGTGTCAAACGCGGACCGATGTCCGTCATCTTAAAATCGTCCAGCTTCTTGATGTACCCAAAGGGGTCCGATGCGTCATATGCGTACATTCCGTGGCGGACAGCCCAATCCACAGTAGGCTCCGACGCCATTTTCTTTTTCATAATTGTGTTGATGGGTCCCCGGACATTATGACGGATCATCCACCGCATCACTCCCCACATGGATTTTGGCACCGCGTAAAGCGCTACATACAGGAAGTTCGGAAAGACGCTCCAGCCCACCACCCGGCAAATTCGCGACCGTTCAAAAGCTGCCGCGCGGGGGGCCAGCATTCCGCCCAGAGACGCCCCCATGATCGTCACATTCGTCTCGCCGATGGCATCCAGCACCGCTTTCACTGGCTTTTCCCACTGGTAGGTAAATCTCTTTCCCTGCACGCGCACCACACCGCCCTGACCAGGACCTTCAAACAGGTAGACTGCGTAGCCCTGCTTTGCCAGATACAGCATGGGGAAGAAGAACTCCTCCAGATAGCTGTCGTTGCCGCCGTGGAGCAGGATCACGCCTCTGCGGGGGCCATCCGGCTCCGTGTGAAGAATTGGCAGTTCCACATCCTCATAGGGGACAGTTATCCGTTCCACCATACCGCTCTCAAAATAGTCCCTGTAATAATCATAAAACATGGCTGTCGCCTTTTGATAATAGGCCAGCTTGTCAGGGTCTCCGTCATACATAAAAAACTCGCTCATACGGTAGTAGGCGATGGCGTTTTCCGTCCGGCCTTCTTGTTCGGCTTCATCTCCGAGGAAAATCAGAGTCTTTTTCCAGTCCGCACTGGAATGAATTCCTGCTGATACAGGCGCAATATCCTCCAGTCGTCCACCGTCCCATTGTATGACCCGGTTCAACTGAAAATTGAAGTTTGGGTCCTGATTGAGCTGGTAGGTTCCTCTGGTAAATGAAATATCCGGGAGCATTTTCCTCACCTTCTAAAGTTAGTTATAACTAACTACTATTTTCAAAAAATGCCGTCCTCTTAAAACGGCTTTTCTGCTTAAATTATAGGCACAATTCCAGATAAAGTCAATATAGGAAGCGCCGGAAATCGGTTTTTGCCCAATTTCCGGCGCTTTTCGTTAGTCCAACAAATTCGTCATGCTGCGGATGCTGATGCCAAGGGTGGAGAGATTGTGCAGCAAGGCCGATGTGGCGGGTGGCAGGATGCCGGCGGCTCCCAAAACGATGAGGCCGCCATTGAAGCCCAGCACGAAGCGGTAGTTCCCATTGATCCGCTTCAGCAGGCCGTTGGCGATCATCTTCAGCAGCACCAGCTCAAACAGGTCGTCCGCCGCGATGGTGATGTCCGCGATCTCCCGGGCAATGGCGGCGCCGTCGCTGATGGCAATGCCCACATCCGCCGCCGACAGGGCGGGAGAGTCGTTGATACCGTCGCCAATCATGACCACCGTCCGGCCCGCCGCCTTTTCCTGCTCCACAAACCGGGCCTTATCCTCCGGCAGTACCTCGGCGAAGTATTCGTCCACGCCCACTTCTTTTGCAATGACGGCAGCGGTACGCTCGTTGTCGCCGGTCATCATCACCGCTTTGGAAATGCCCAGCTTCCGCAGGCTGTTGAGTACCGCAGAGGCCTCCTCCCGCAGCGGGTCTGCCACGCAGATGACGCCTGCCAGCGTGCCGCCGATGGCAAGGTACAGGTGGGAATACTCCGGTGGCAGAGCGTCAAACATCACCTGCTCCTGGGTTGGAATGACACAGCCCTCATCTTCAAATACAAAATGGTAGCTGCCGATGACCACCTTTTCCCCGTCAATGCGGCTGGCGATGCCGTGGGCCACCACATATTCCACCTCGGAGTGCATCTCCGCATGGGAGATTCCCCGGCGAACTGCCTCTTTCACCACAGCATTGGCCATGGAGTGGGGATAATGTTCTTCCAGACAAGCGGCAACGCAGAGAACGTCCCGCTCATCCCGGCCGCCGAAGGGGACCACCTGCGCCACTGTGGGGGTGGCGTGGGTCAGGGTGCCGGTCTTGTCAAAGACGATGGTATCCGCCTTCGCTATGGCTTCCAGGTACTTGCCGCCCTTGACGGTGATGTGGTAGCTGCCGCACTCCCGCATGGCGGAGAGAACTGCCAGCGGCATGGACAGCTTCAGCGCACAGGAGAAGTCCACCATCAGAATGGAGATGGCCCGGGTGGCGTTCCGGGTCAGCAGGTACGTCAGCACCGTCCCCGCCAGACTGTACGGCACCAGCCGATCCGCCAGAGCCAAAGCCCGGTTTTCTGAGGAGGACTTCAGCTTCTCCGATTCCTCGATCATGGTGACGATCTGGTCGTAGCGACTGGCGCCGGACTGCTGCTCCACCTGGATGACACACTCGCCCTCCTCCACCACTGTTCCGGCGTAGACGCAGGCGCCTTCCGCTTTTCTGACAGCCAGGGATTCACCGGTGAGGGACGCCTGATTGACGCAGGCTTCACCGGAGAGGACCTTACCGTCCAGCGGGATCACGTTGCCGGTATGAACGCAGATGGCGTCCCCGGCCTTTACCTGAGTGATGGGTACCAGCACTTCGGAATCCTTTGTTTTCAGCCACACCCGGTCTACATTCAGCGACATGCAACGGGCTAAGTCACCCAGAGACTTCTTCCGAGTCCATTCCTCCAGCAATTCTCCCAGTCGCAGCAGGAACATAACAGACGCCGCTGTACCAAAATCTCCCCGGGCGATGGACACGCCGATGGAGAGGGCGTCCAGCACTTCGACCTCCAGCTTTCTTCGCAGCAGGCACCGGACTCCATGCCAGAGGTATCGGACGGAGCGTAACAGCGTGTATGCCTTTTCCAGAGAAGCCGGAAGGAACACCATCCGGGCTGCTCGGAACAGGACAATGTTCACCAGCTTCTCCTGATACTGGCGGTTCAGCGCCCTGCCGCTGTTTTCCGGGGTGGAGGACACCATGGCCTCCCGGTCAAATCGGAACGCTGCCACACCGTCCAGGATCTGCTTCCGATCCTCCCGGTAGAGGATGACCATATCGCAGGTGCGCTCATAGACCGTCGCCTGCCGCACGCCGGGCAAGGCGGTGAGGTAGGCTTCCAGCTGGTCCGCTTCCTCCATTGTCATGCGGCTCTTTTCAGCATGCAGGCGGATGCGCCCGCTGCTCTCATGCAGAATCTTACATTTCATGATAATCGCTCCAAATACGAAAGCCGCCCGCTGAGGCGGACGGCTTGGATGTACGGCTTATTCCGCGGCTTCCGCAGGCTCTGCGGCATCGACTACCTGCTCAGCGGCAGCCGCACGCGCTTCGTTGATGTCCTTGGCCTCCGCGAGAATGTCTCCGCAGTTCTCCTGTACCAGATTCGCAGTCTCCATGACACTATCCTTCATCCTCAGAACAGCGGCAGTGGCATGGGTGTATGCCTTTTTGGCGTCCTTGCTGGTCAGCAGCTTGATGCCGGCGGAACCAAACAGCGCACCGCCCGCAAACAGGGCGATTTTCTTGCAGTCAAAATTCATGGAAATACCTCCTGTTCACTTATGTTTATATCCGGTGATCATGACCATGAGCATACTGAAAACTGCCGCCCACGCCCAGAACTTATGTGCTTTCATTCCGATCACTCTCCATCTTATCTATACTTGGTTTATAAAATAGAATATCACATTCTCAATTCGTTCACTGTTTGATTTGGTTTTTTCTCTGTTTGAATTGGACAAATCTTATGTGTCTGAATTCTGCCGGTACATCATCGGTGATTGCCCCTCACTGGTTCGGAACATCGCAGAAAACTGGCTGTGACTGTCATAACCTACCTGGTGAGCAATTTCCGAAACAGGCAACTTCGTTTCCCGGAGCAGCCGCTTGGCCTCAGAAATACGCTTCTTTCGCAGATAGGTTTCTATCGGCATTCCGTAAAGGCACTGAAACGTCAGCTTCAGCGCCGTCAAGGAAATGCGGAATTCCTTTGCAATCTCCGCCTGTGTCATACGCCGGTCCAGATGCTCCGTCAAATAGCAGCAGATTTCCCTGACACGCTTCTCCTGATACCAAGCGAGTCCGGCCTGTTCCTGCGATTCTGAATGGACCACAATCCTATCTTCTTTTACTTTATCCATCTTTATTCAACTCAAATGTTCTGCCTGCCAACTCATTGCGGTAATATTCCGGCAGATTCAGCACGATCGTGTGTGCCATATTCTTGGAGTCCTCTGCTGTCATATCCAATCCCAGAGCCGGGAGCCGTTGGTTGATTTCCTTTACACAGCGGGACAAGTCCTTTGCCAAAAGGAATCCCCTGTCCGTCAAATAGATTTTCCCGTACCGCTCCCGGACCAGCAGGCCCATCTCCATGAGATTAGACATCATATTGGTAACGGATGCCTTGGAGCAGTTCAGGGCTTTCGCAATGTCCGCTGTACCCACGTCCATGGTCACCTGTCCCAGTTCATAGATCACCAGTAAATACCGCAAATGCGATTCCCGTAATTCCATGTTCTGATCCTCACCCTCATAACGGAAAGGAGACACGAACAGCTTCCCTTTGCCCGTGCCTCCTTTCCCGTGTTTTCGCCTATTCGATTATTTGGAGTGGCAACTGCCGTGGCACCCACCACAGGAGCCGCAGTCTCCATTACAGTGTCCGCCGGACTTGTGGGATCTCCACAGAGAACGGACAGCCAGGGCCACAACGATGGCCAGCACTGCCAGAACGATCACATTTCCCCAAATACCAGACATCGTCATGTCCTCCTTTTCTTTACTTCGCAGCTGCGGCCACGGAGGTCAGGTTATGGGTCTCATGCTCTCCCTGATAGCCCTTGCGGAACAGAAGGAACAGGATACCGGCCAAAGCGGCGACAGCCACCACGGTCCACAGACTGAACACCGCCTCACCAGTGATGAGGCCGCCCAGCTGGTAGACGATCATGGAAACCACATAGGCAAAGCCGCACATGTAGCCGATGGCGCCCAGCGTCCACTTTACGTTGTTCATCTCCCGCTTGATGGCACCCATGGCCGCAAAGCAGGGAGCGCACAGCAGGTTGAAGATCATGAAGCTGTAAGCGGTCATGGCACCGAAGTCCGCGCCGATGGCCATCCAGATATCATGGCTGTCCTCCAGCAGATCGGCTTCACCGGCATACTGATACAGGACGCCGAAGGTATTGACCACTTCCTCCTTGGCGATGAGGCCGGTGATCGTAGCGACAGTAGCCTTCCAAGCCATATCGCCGATCCAGCCCAGAGGGTAGAAGATCCAGGCGACAGCGCTGCCAATCATAGCCAGCAGGGAGTCGTTGTTGTCCTCCACCGCCTGCCACACGCCGTCCACAAAGCCGTAGCCCTGAAGGAACCACAGGATGATGGAAGAAAGCAGGATGATGGTGCCGGCCCGCTTGATGAAGCTCCAGCCCCGCTCCCAGGTGGCCCGTAGGACGTTGCCCATGGAGGGTGCGTGATAGGTGGGCAGCTCCATGACAAAGGGGGCGGGCTCACCGGCGAAGGCCTTGAACTTCTTCAGCATGATACCGGAGATGACCACGGCGGCGATGCCGATGAAGAAGGCGGAGGTGGCGACCCAGGGGGACTCGCCGAACACGGCGCCGGCAAACAGGCCAATGATGGGCATTTTCGCGCCGCAGGGGATGAAGCCGGTGGTCATAATGGTCATTTTCCGGTCCCGGTCCTGCTCAATGGTACGGGAGGCCATGATGCCGGGGACACCACAGCCGGTGGCCACCAGCATGGGGATGAAGCTCTTGCCGGACAGGCCGAAGCGGCGGAAGATACGGTCCATGATGAAGGCGACACGGGCCATGTAGCCCACATCCTCCAGAATTGCCAGCAGGAAGAACAGCACCAGCATCTGAGGAACGAAGCCCAGCACCGCGCCGACACCGGCCACAATACCGTCCATGATGAGGCCGTACAGCCAGCCGCCGACCCCCAGCGAGGTCAGGATGCTATCAAAGAAGCCGGGGACGATCTCACCGAACAGCACGTCGTTAGCCCAGTCGGTACCCATGGTACCGATGGAGAAGGCGTAGCCACCCATGGCGATGGAGTAGATGCAGAACATGACCACCGCAAAAATGGGCAGGGCCAGGATGCGGTTCGTGACGATCTGGTCGATCTTGTCGGAGACGGAGAGGCTGCCCTTGGGAGCCTTTTTCTTCACCGCCTTGGTCACAACGGTGTTGATGTAGGCGTACCGCTGGTTGGTGATGATGCTCTCAGCGTCGTCATCCAGCTCCTTCTCACAGTCGGCGATATGTTCCTCCAGATGAGAGGCCAGCTCTTTGTCCAGCTTCAGATCCTCCAAAACCTTGGAGTCACGCTCAAAGAGCTTGATGGCGTACCACCGGAGATACCCCTCATCCACCTTGCCCTGGATGGACTCCTCGACGTGGGCGATAGCATGTTCCACGCTGCCGGTGAAGACATGGGGCAGCTCGCCAGCCTTATGGCTCTGGGCCAGAGCCACCGCCTTTTCAGCAGCTTCCATGCCGCCCTCGCCCTTCAGGGCGCTCATCTCCACCACTTCACAGCCCAGGGCCGCGCCCAGCTTGGCGAGGTCGATGGTGTCGCCGTTCTTGCGGACCAGGTCGATCATGTTGACGGCCACCACCACAGGCAGCCCCAGCTCAATGAGCTGTGTGGTGAGGTACAGGTTCCGCTCGATGTTAGTGCCATCCACAATGTTCAAAATGGCGTCGGGCTTTTCATTGACCAGATAGCTCCGGGCCACCACTTCCTCCAGAGTATAGGGGGACAGGGAATAAATGCCGGGCAGGTCCTGGATGACCACATCCTTGTGGCCCTTCAGCTTGCCCTCCTTCTTTTCAACAGTAACGCCGGGCCAGTTGCCCACGTACTGGTTGGAGCCGGTCAGGGCATTGAACAGGGTCGTCTTGCCGCAGTTCGGATTGCCCGCCAGCGCGATCTTGAGTTCCATAGCGCTCTCCTTTCAAATGTTAGGTATAACTAACTTATGTGCTGAATCATAGGCGGCCTTTCACCGCCCCGGTTTTAGCCCACTTCAATCATTTCGGCATCCGCCTTGCGCACGCTCAACTCATAGCCCCGGACATTCAATTCCATAGGGTCGCCCAGCGGAGCCACCTTACGGACGAAAATCTCCACGCCCTTGGTGATGCCCATGTCCATGATGCGGCGCTTCACAGGGCCCTCGCCGTGGAGTTTCACCACGGTAACGGTCTCGCCCACCTTGACATCCTTCAAAGTTTTCATATTCGCTCTCCTCCTATCTGAAATTTACTTTACTCAAGCACAACAATAAACCGTGCCGCACAGCACGAAAACCCTGTTCCGGTACCAGAATCAGGGCGCCCAATCAAATCATAATGCGGTTTGCCATGGTTTTATCCAGCGCGATCCGGCTGTCCTTTACCTGAAGGATCAGATTTCCGGCAATCTCGCTCACTACCGTCACATCGCTGTCCACCACGAAGCCCAGCTCTGCCAGATGCTGGCGCACTTCGTCCTTGCCTGAAATTTTGCGAATGGTGACAGTCTCTCCTGTTTTTGCCATTGTCAGCGGCATCATACCATCGCCCTCTCCGAAAGTTAGCCACCCCTAACTTTCTCGCTTAAAAATTGGGTTAGCAGTTTCTAACCCTCAAGTCGCTGTCAGTTTAACACCACTAACCGCTCGTGTCAAGCTTGTTTGATAAAAAACTTGCATTTTTGGTTAGTTTGTGTTAACCTAAATGCAATCACGCGACTGTGGGGAGGTATTCTTTATGAATATTCACGAATCCGCGGAAGACTATCTGGAGCGAATTCTGATGCTGCGATTAAAAAACGGCCTGGTGAGATCCATTGACATCGTGCGGGATATGGACTATTCCAAGCCGAGTGTCAGCGTAGCCATGAAACGCTTGCGGGAGAGCGGATATATTGAGATGGATGTTGATGGCTATATCACATTATTACCCGCAGGAGAAGCCATTGCAGCAAGAATATATGAGCGGCATCAGCTTTTGACACGGTTTTTGGTGCAGTTGGGAGTGTCTCCGGAAAACGCTGCGGCAGACGCCTGCAAAATCGAACACGACATCAGCGATGAAAGCTATGAAAAAATCAAAGAGGTAGCTCTCAGCGACCGAAAAATGACTCATGATCCATGTCAAAATGGTTAATATTATTCCGGATATTTTCGCATTGCACGAAAAAAATCCGACTTCAGGGTAAGGGCCAGAAAAAGAAATGCATACAAAGAAATGATCTGCACTTTTTGAGAGTTTCCGGCAAAATCGTCACTGACTCAAGATAATGCTTGCAATTCTAAACAAGCCGATTTATAATGTCCCATGTATTCAGAGAAGTGGCAACATTCGCCGCTTTCTCTTTTAATTGTAAGTTAGTTATAACTAACCGCTCGTTAAACAATTCTATAGTTCCTCACAATTTGCTTTAATTGATGGAGAATTCCCATGAAATCAAAGGTCACATTAGTCGTTTTTCTGCTTCTGCTTCTGTCTGGCTGCGGAAATCAAGCGCCAACAGAAACACCTGACCAGCTCCAAACCGCCACAGTATTTGCGATGGACACTGTTATGGACTTGACTATTTACGGGAGTAAATCTGTATTAGAAAAGGCAGAAAGCCGAATTTCAGAATTGGAAGAGCAGCTCTCTGTGACGGATGAATCCAGCGAAATCTACCGGCTGAATCACACGGGTTCCGGCGTGGTGTCCGCAGATACTTCCGCACTGCTGGAGCAGTCTCTCGACCTGTGCAAGCGAACCAAGGGTGCACTGGACATTTCTATCTACCCTGTCGTCCGTGCATGGGGCTTCACCACAGATTCCTACGAAGTCCCTTCAGGAGAAACCATTTCCGCGCTTCTTGAACACGTTGATTACCGGGCCATTCAGTACGACGCCCAGAGCAAATCCGTGTCATTGCTGGATGGTATGGAGATCGACTTGGGCAGCGTCGCAAAGGGCTATACAAGCGATGTCCTCATAGAGCTTCTCCGGGAAAGCGGCGTAGAATCCGCCCTTTTGAATCTGGGCGGCAATGTTCATGCTCTCGGCGGAAAGCCGGACGGTTCACCATGGCGTGTCGCCATCCAGGACCCACAAAGCGATGTTTATTTCGGTGTTCTGGAAATCCGGGACCAAGCAGTTGTGACCTCCGGCGGATACGAGCGGTATTTTGAGCAGGACGGCAATATATACTGGCACATCATTGATCCCGCTACCGGGTATCCCGCCAGAAGCGGACTTCTCTCCGTTACGATTGTTGGAGACAGCGGCGTAATATGCGATGGCCTTTCTACCTCACTGTTTGTGATGGGACTGGAAGATGCCGCAGCCTTCTGGCGCTCTTCCGACGATTTTGAGGCCATTTTTATGGATGAGAGCGGCAATATCGCCATCACCGAGGGGCTGGATGGGTGTTTTTCTCTGGCGGATTCCTATTCCCAAAACGGACTGACGGTGCTGCGCTGTGATTAAAACAAAGACGTGGGTATGCGTGATCTTTTCCATTTTCCTTCTGTCTGTAGCCATCGTTTTGTCAATGCAGCACCTGTCCCACGCCGGAACCATCGCCAATATCTATGTGGACGGCAAATGCGTCCGCTCTGTAGATCTTGAGGCTGTTAAAGAATCGGAGCAATTTATACTTACCTGTACGTCAGGAAGCAACACGATTCTTGTGGAACCAGGGCGTATCCGCATCACTGACGCTGACTGTCCTGATCAAATCTGCGTGACCTCCGGTTGGCTGGAGAATGGAGCGGTGCCAATCGTATGCCTGCCGCACCGTCTGGTAATCCGGCTGGAAAGCGCCTCTGCGGACACCGCCTCCAACATAATAGACACCATTTCAAAGTAAAGGGAGACTCTATGACAACCAAACGATTGACACGGATTTCCATGCTAACAGCCGTTGCTCTCACAATTTTCGTCGTGGAGCTGCAAATTCCCGCGCCGGTTCCCATCCCCGGTGTCAAGTTGGGACTTGCCAATATCGTGACTGTCTGCGCGATGTTTCTCTTCGGCCCGGCGGATACCGCCCTGATCCTCGCTGCAAGAATCCTGCTGGGCAGCTTTTTCAGCGGGAGAATTACTTCTCTGTTTTATAGTCTGGCAGGCAGTACGCTGTGCTACCTGATGATGCTCCTCCTAAAGCAAATCGTCTCAGAGCGTCAAATCTGGGTTTGCAGTGTTCTCGGAGCCATTTCCCATAATATTGGACAAATCATCGTGGCGATCCTCATTACCAGAACGCCGGCACTGATTTGTTATTTGCCAGTGTTGATGTTGTCCGGCATCATTGCCGGAGCCTTTACCGGCCTGTGCGCCCAGTTTGTTGTCAACCGGGGAGTCATTTCAGAGAAGAGTCTATAATGCTTCCGTTTCTGTTAACGATCAGCCAAGGCTGTTGTTATAAAGTCAGAATTGATACTTTCTTTTTTTGGTTTATGGTTAGTTCTAACTAACTATCGCGTATCAGTTCATTAGGAGGTGCTTGATTCCAATTATAAAAATCCTCGCAATATCCTGATTTATGAAAGGAGAATTCTATTGATGAACAAAATGACCGCAAGGTTCAGCTCGAAACTGCTTTCGTGGCTTCTGGTCCTTGCCATGACCCTGTCCCTGCTCCCCACCACCGCACTGGCGGCAGAGGCTACTCCGCCAACACCAAGTGAGTTTTCATCGGATGTGTATGGCTCGAATCTTAAAATTACTTTTTCAGAGTCAGATCAAAGTTATTTAAGCGCAATTACGGGCATCACCGTAGATAATACGCCGTATAACAAAGCACAATCCGAAATGTTTACATTCAGCGGCCAATATTATATTTCTACTTCGTACATTTATTTGGGAATCTCCAGTGGTACTTACACCGTTGTAATTAGTGCCGATGGTTATCAGCCTCTTACAATATCGCTGACTAAAGACAGCGGTTCTTGGGCAGGCAACGTTGTTTCCTCACCGGACAGCGGAAACACTGAAGGTGATGACAATGATAACAGCAATTTGCCCACAGTAGCTGCCCCGACCTTTTCTCGGGCAACAGGATTTGATACTTACTACATTTTGACCTTTACTGATGCCGACTATGTCTCCGGCATTACCACGGTATTGCGAAATGGGACGGCGTGTGAAAAAGGAAGCTTCGCATCTTACATCCACGGCACTCAATACTATTTAAACAAAGCTGATAACAAGTTGTATCTCGCCAGTCAAGCCTCTCTTGCCGATGAAGAAACTTTCAAGAACGGCGACATCATCACTATTCAGAGCCCCTCCTATCAGGATCTTGTTCTGAAAGTCACCATTGCGGGTGATACCGTCAATATTGGCCCCGATGATGGCGGCGACGAAGATGCTTATACCCTCCATGTCCGTCTGGTTGGCTCCTTCGAGGCCGCTCTTGTCGGCCAGGAGGATTATGACGCGGTCAGCAGCGCTTCCACCAACGTAACCACCAACAAGAACAGCAATGTGGAAGTGCAGGGCGCGCTGATCCAGTGTAATGAGCCTGTCAGCAGCGACTGGAAGCCTCTGCATGAGCTTGGTATCACTGTCAATAAAAACACCACTTCCGTGTCTATCTCTCCTGATAACAGCGGCATGGTGGGTGTGTACTCCATCTTCGACAGTGCGCTGACACTGGCGGGAACACCTGAAAATGCCGGTTCCTACCAAATCAGCGTCACCGTAAGCGATGGGCAGGGGCGCACTGCCACCAGCAACGTGCTCTCCTTCAACGTATACAGCGGCAACGAAACGCTTGCAGACCGCCTGACACTGGAAAACTGCACGAAGACCAGCGACGGCAAATATATGTGGGACATGGAGCCCTGGGCCATCTCTGATTTTGGTGGAACAGATGATACCGTGACGGTCCCCACAGACCTCAAGGCTTGGTACGGCTCTCACACCAGCGGAACTTACGGCAAGCTGGGCTATGCGGTCGCCAATGACGCGGCGCCTACCCAGACTCTGATCGTTCCCAATGGCTGCAATCTAACCATGGTCAACATGGATGTTCTGAGCAGCGTAAAAATCGTCGTGCAAGAGGGCGGCAAGCTGGTACTCCGTGATTCCGTGATCCAGGGGATTGTAGAAGTGGAAGACGGCGGCACCTTCTCTATGAACTACAACGACTATGGCGAGGGCACGTTTGAATCCGGCGCCTCCATCAACGGCCAGCTGATTCTGAAGGACGGCGCGACACTGGAAAACTCCAGTATTTATTCCAACACCAACTATATTGCCAATGGAGATGAAGTTCGCCGCAATGCCGCCCCGGTGGTCTCTGCAGAAGGCAATGTGACCGTCAAGGGTCAAGTATTTATCAGAGGTGATGAGGCTCCCACCGCAAGTACCGGGCAAGCCGGCCTTTCCGTTAAAAACGGCACTCTGACACTGGCGGACGAAGCCTTGCTGGCCGTCTACGGCGGCGGACAGTACGCCCTCACCGCTACTGGCGGCGCTGCAATTATTTTGGACAATGGCACAATCACCGGTAACGGAAAGCTGATTTCTGTCGGAGGCGGTGGTTATCTGGAAGCTGGCGGCGATGCCGTTCAAGGTGCAGGTACTATCTCTACCAAGGAAGCCTATCTGCAGGGTGGTTCCGTTTTTGGAACAAGCAGTGGTTCTTACACCCCGGGACTGGCAAAGACAAACACTGTGAATATTGCTGACACTACCCAGGCTCGGCTGATTGATGGTGTCGTTTATACCAGCACTGCAGATAATCCCAACACTCCCTATTGGTCCGGAACAGAGGCCCCCACCGATGAGTTCCTCGCCCAATATGAAGTGTCCGGACTTGCCACGACCTCAATTACCGTTGACGGCAAAGAGACGGAGCATACAGGTGAGATCACTTTCGATACAATTAGCCTGACCAACAAGACCCTGTTCCCCGCTGGAGCGGATGCCGCCTATCTGGTCACCATCGGTACGGAAACTAAACTACTGGGTGACACGACCCTGAAACGCTGGGTAGGCACCTGGGAAAGCTGGCAGCCATGGACCTCTTCCGATGAAACGGTTAAAGCGGCTATGGATGCACGCTATCCCCTGTTGGACGACGTTTGGGAGCTGGCATATCCCGCTTACATCAATGCGTTCAAGGGGACCGCTTTGGAAACTGTGATTAAACAAATGTATTCGGACGTCGATTCTCTGAAAAAATATTGGTATGACATGACCGATACCAAGGGTGTTGCCTCTATTCGGGTCACGGAGGAAGAAGATAGCTCTTACAAGCTTTCTTGGCTGGATAATAATGGCGATGTCCTGGCCGCCGACTCCTACACCATGACCGGCAAGGTGCTCAACGGTCTGGAGGGCGCCACTATGTACGTCTTTACGGCAGACAGCCTCGAAGATACCAGCAGCTACAAGTATTTCGTCACCATGGCTCCCGACATGGAGGGCGAGGAGGAGACTCCCATCGCCGCACATTATCACTTCCAGTTCGGCAGTGATTTGAATGCAATTCTCGCTTATGGCGAGCATCACAACGCCATCGAGAAAAATGAGACCACTGGCAGAGCCGTCAGTGACATGAAGGACACCAAGTGGTACGCCACCATGATCAACGCGGGCGCGTCCGATCTGGCCAAATACAATGTAGTGTTGGCCATGCACCGGGCGGATAAGTTCACCACAGCCGATGATGTTCTGCCGGGCATCGCAGGCGAAAGCGGCACCACTTATATGCCCCTGTTCGACTGCATCCTGAAAGATGAATACAACTCCTATTGGCATGACTACTGTGCTGCGGTGGCCGGCGAAAACGGCAATCTGGCCCAGCTCGTCGAGTACCTGCAGCAATCCTGCAACGGCAATGTTTATGGCCAGGAGGGCCTGACCCAGTATTGCTGCGATTTCATCAATGGTGCTGAATCCATCACCGTCAACGGGAATCGGATCACCGTGAAGAATTCCGCCGGCGATACGATTTCTGACAGCGAATACACCTATCAGGGCCCCGTGACCATCGGTGATCCGAACACCCTCTATCATTTTACCGCTTACCTGTATAGGGCTGTGGATTCCAGCATCCCAGAGGTTTTCCGGTATTTCCTCTTCCGAGATGACGCCCCTGACACCACCTATCATATCGAGTTCCGTTACGGCAGCAATCTGGACGCCCTGAAGGGCCTCGTCACCGGCGAGTACGCCTACTGGCTGGCAGCCGGTATTCCTGTTAATGCAGACGAAACGATGATTGAGAACTGCATCGCCCTGTTCTGCGTGGAAAATCTCGATTACTCCGCTGAGCGGTCCGCAGAATCCGTTGCGCAAATCGCCGATTTCGTAGGCACCTGGGATTACTCGGTGGACAACGGCAAAACCACCTCTCCAGATCTGCTGCACTTCACGGTTGACAGCAACGGCAATGGTACTTCCTACTACTACAACGAAGTCTCCAGCCAATACCAGGTCTTTGCCTATGATAACGATGGCAGCTCTGCCGCAAAGTCCGGTATCTATATTTCTTTCAATGGCGAGGAGTTTACCTGGGCCGATTACAGTATCACCGCATCCGGCGGAAAGACGATTTTGACATTCACCGGATATGAAGATGGCCAGCCCTACACCCTCACCTATGTCAAGCACCAGAGTGACGAAGGGGTTGGCGGTGGCTCCAGCAGCAGCGGTTCCTCCGGTAGCAGCTCCTCCAGCAGCAGTTCTTCCGGCGGTAGTTCCAGCAGCAGTTCCAATACAGCCACTACTAAAAATCCCGACGGTTCCACCACGACCACCACTACCGATAAAAAGACCGGCACCGTGACGGAAACCACCAAGACCACCGACGGCACCATCGGCACCGTCGTCACCAACAAGGACGGCGATGTGACCGAGGTTAAAGCCACCGTTTCCTCCGCCGCTGTAACGGAGGCCGCCAAGAACGGCGAAGCCGTGACCCTGCCCGTTGAGGTCCCCACCGCAATGGCCACCAAGGATGCACCCTCTGTGGAAATTACTTTGCCTAAGGGCACCAGCTCCGTCAAGGTAGAGATACCCGTGGAGAATGTCACTCCCGGTACCGTGGCTGTAATTGTGAAGGCCGACGGCACTGAGGAGATCGTCAAGACATCTGTTCTCACTGAAGACGGCGTGCTTCTGAAACTTGAAGGCAGCGCCACCGTGAAGGTCATTGAGAACGCCAAGTACTTCTCCGATACCAACGGTCACTGGGCCGAGGACGCCATCTCCTTCGTGACGGCTCGTGAGATGTTCGCTGGAACCAGTGCAACGACCTTTACCCCCAACTCTCAAATGACCCGCGCCCAGCTGATGACCGTTCTGGCCCGCTTCGACGGTGTGGACACCAACGGCGGCAGTGTGTGGTATGAGAAGGGCATGGAATGGGCTAAGGCCAACGGCGTGTCCGACGGCTCCAACCCCAACGGCAGCATCACCCGTGAGCAGCTGGCCACCATGCTGTGGCGCTACTCCGGCAGCCCCGTTGTGGAGGGTTCCCTTGACCGCTTCAACGACGCCGGCAAGGTCAGCGGCTATGCTACCGACGCCATGCGCTGGGCTGTGGAAACCGGCCTGATCGGCGGTATTGGCAACAATACTCTGGCTCCCCAGGGTAACGCCACCAGAGCGCAGCTGGCTACCATCCTGACGCGCTATTGTGAGAATCTGGCATAACCCCACAAGCTAAAAGTGCCGCTGCAAATATTGCAGCGGCACTTTTCTACGCACTTAAGCAATATAAAAACTAATTGGATTAAAAAAGACGTTTTTAGTGTATCATTTTTGCTTCAGTTCCTATATAATAAAAACAACCAGTCAATGGTTTTCTTTTTTAACCATAAGTTAGTTATCGCTAACTTATGGACATGAAATTCTCCACATGCGTTGATTTCCATGGCAGGTCAGATCAGATAAGAAAGGAGACGGGACCATGCGGGATACAGAAAGGCCAACCGTCTGGGAGCTCCTTGACCAGGGAACCGCCGGGAGCAATGTGGACCTGGTGATTTCTGAAGGTAATTGCAAAGTGATGAAGCTGTCGAACGAAACAGGCGAGGGTGTCATGACCATGTACCAGGTCTTCGATGGCGTATATCTGATGTTCAACGACTTCCACATGGAATATATCGGAACGCCTGTGAGAGTGTGGGCGCAATTTGGAATGTCCTTTGAAAGAAGTCTCATAGCCGTATTTGAGCTGGACAACGCCGCTTCCAAAACGGCCACATCCAAGGCAAAGCGAACATTTAAGCAGATGATCCGCAAGCTGCCGGAGTTTGATAAGGATTGGGCATATTTGACTTACTGCTCATTGATCTTCTTTGGTGGCGGAACACGAAGCGCATCCGTTTTTCCTTCTTGCCAGAGAAAGCGGCCTACCAAGCCCCGTCTAAGCACCTTGGTTCCTTCTGGCGGGGAATTCCGCTGTTTGCAATCGTGGCTGCCCTGACAGCGGAGATCGTCACGATTCTTTGAAAGAGGAAACTATGATCAAAATTACATTCAAAAATGATACGAATACAATGCAAGAACCTCCCAATCTATGTAGCTTTGATTCCATGGACGGAGAAGGAGAAATCCTTTGTTGTCCTTTATTTAATGGCGTGACTGTTATGCTCATGCGCCTTGAAATGCAGGCATTTATAGAAAAGCGCAGCAAACAAAATGACCTTGAGATCAATTTTTGCCTCACCGGTCGGTTTGAAACCGACTTTTCCAACCGGGAGCATGTGCTTTTGAAGCCGGGTGATATGGCGGTCAGTTGTTATGACGGCGCTCACGGAACAGAGTCAGAATCTCGCTTCCCTCTAGGATATTATGAAGGGATTTGTTTAGAAGTTGCGCCTTCCCTTGCGCAGTCATGGATCGAACAAAACGCGCCTTCCTTTTCTGTTGATTTTGCCATGCTGAAATACAATCTTCTTAGGGAAAAATGGTATATGTACGGGCAGGCCGGTCCCCGATGTGAGCACGTATTCCGGGAACTGTACGAAAACGCCGCCTATTTCGATTTGCAATATCTTAGGTTGAAAGTTATAGAATTGCTTATGCTGCTGAGCAGGATTCCACGGGAAGAGCAGGAGGATGTCTATTGTTCCGCAAAGCAAATAGAACTGATCCGGCATTTGCGGGATCATCTGCTGACGGATCGGGACAATTACGTTTCCCTGTCCCAACTCGCGGCAGAACATGAAATTTCCGTTTCCCATTTGCAAAAGCTGTTCAAACAGGTCTATGGTATGCCGGTCTACCATTACATCAAAGAGTATCGCATGGAGCAGGCTGCTGTTGAATTGGTGAGAAGCACAAAAAGCGTTACGCAGATCGCTTCGGACGCGGGTTATGATAATGCCAGCAAGTTTACGGAGTGTTTCAAAAAACGGCACGGTATGACCCCATCCCGGTATCGCTTGAAGGCAAATCCATCGTCAAAACGGGATAGTAAAAACAAAATGGGATAGTGAACGCAAGAAAGATATGGTATTCTATCCTTTGGTTAGACAATGCTAACCAAAGGATAAGGAGGTACTTATATGCGCAAGAAAATCATTTCATTTATTCTCTGTGTCGTTTGCCTGTTCTCTGTTAGTGCTTGCAGTCAGACAAAAAACAATGCTGACGATTATCTGAACCAAATCAGCGGCACCTATGTGGAGCTGTTTCCTGAAATGGCAAAAGAAGAATACAGGGATACCTGGCTCGAAGCCACCACGCCCCTTGTAGGGGAAGATAACGCCGCCGCTGCAACGGATATGCTACTGAATATGTGTATGGCCGAGATCTACGGCGCGGAAGCCATAGAAAAGTATACGGTCGATCCAGAAAGTATGCGTTTTGACTGCTATTTTATCGGCGGTGTGGATCAGTTTGTCATGGATGGTCATACCATCACCGGCCTTGACGAGCAGGGTAATCAGGTTTTCTCCCACAGCTATAAGCTGCTGGATGTGGAAAATGAAAATGGCTTTATTTTCTATCAAACCGAGGATTCTGATGCAGGCCAGTTTACTTACTTTGCCTTTGCACCGGACACCATGGAAACTACCTACCATTTGGAGTTCCGCTACTCCGAGGACATCGATGATCTTCAGAGCTGGTATGAAGGCAACTACGCTTACTGGAATGCTGCTGCCATTGCCGCTGATTATACAGAGCAAGCTATGCACGACGCGATCAATTTGTTCGCAACAGAAAACCTTTCCGAAGGGGAGTAGAATCAAGTGCGTGCCCAATGGGTGCGCACTTATTCGCAGGGAGACAATGAAAAATAACAGCTTTACCGCATCATCCCGCACCTGTATCAATACTGCGAAAAAGCCTGCCTTTCCTGCCCCGGTGGGAAAGGCGACTTTTCTTTCCAAATGGAGCAGAAAAAGCAAATCGGAGTAGAGCGCCCAAGCATTGGGCTGATATAATAATTCAGAAAGCCGCAGGGTACGGCTTTTCTTAATCAAGGTGAGTTAGCCAACTCTAACTCAAAAGGGGGGTGTTTTTGGAAATGGCAACGGACCCTTGGGAAATGTTCCGCGGGGCTGATTTTGGAGACAATATCGAAGAAGTGGTGGAAACAGAAGAATGCAAGGTTCTGCGTCTGAATGACCCCAGCGGTGACGGATTGATGACCATCTACCGCGTATTTGACGGTGTCTATCTTATGTATAACGATTTTCATCTTGCCCACTGCTACAGTCGGTTTACAAGCTGCGCAAACCTTCTGTGTATCGACCATTGCCGGGAAGGGCGCATGGAACACAGAACGGAGCAGGATCTCCACTATTATATAGAGGCCGGGGATATGCGCGTTGACCGACGTGTACATCATACCGGCGATGTGGATTTTCCTCTTTCCCACTACCACGGGATTACAATCGGCTTTTTTATGGATCAGGCGGAAAAGGCCATCCATGAGGCAATGCCAACGATTTCCGTTGATATTGCCTTCTTAGCGCAGAAATTCTGCAGTGGGGACAGACTATACATTTTGCGTCAAAACAGTGCCATCGAGCATATATTTTCTGAGCTTTATCATGTTCCATCGAAGATCCGCATGGATTATTTTAAAATCAAGGTCATGGAACTTCTGGTGTTCCTCGGCGCGCTGGAACTTGCCGATTATCGGGATGAGCGCCCTTATTTCTATTCCAGTCAAATAGAGAAGATCAAGTCTGTCCACAAGCTGCTGATGGAAGAACTCTCCGTGAATTACACTACGGAAGAACTGGCTAAGCGTTTTGACATCAGCGTGGGCGCACTGAAAACCGGCTTTAAGGGTGTCTACGGCAGTCCTGTTTATACCTACATTCGCACCTACAAAATGAATATAGCGGCTTCCATGCTGGTTACTGACAGAAAAAAGAAAATTATTGATGTGGCGGCCAGCGTTGGCTACGATAACCCAAGTAAATTTGCAGCGGCATTCAAGGAACTCTTTGGTATGTCCCCTGCTGAATATAGAAATGACAGGAGGTAAGAATCATGAACGATCAATCGAAACGCTCTGTTCCTGCATGGATCTGGGATTTTGCAGGGCAACATCGACCGCAATATGTGCTCAGCGTTCTAAGCGCGGTCTGTGGCGTGGTCTGCGGCATTTTGCCCTATTTTGTGATGGCAAGCATCATCTCAGATCTCCTGGGTGGATGCAGGGACATGAGCATATACATAAAAAACTGTCTTGTTATGGCAGCCCTGTGGTTGGGGCGCTGCGGATTTCATAGCATTTCCACCACACTCTCCCATAAAGCAACCTTCGCTGTGCTGGGCAACATTCGCAAGCGGGTCTGCGCGAAACTCTCCCGTGTGCCTTTGGGTACGGTGCTGGACATCCCCTCCGGCTCCATCAAAAATGTGCTGGTGGAGCGTATTGACAGCATCGAAACGACTATGGCACATATCATACCGGAGTTTACATCCAATCTGCTGGTGCCTATCGCTCTTTTGGTGTATTTGTTTATTCTGGATTGGCGGATGGCGTTGGCGGTATTGGCAACGGTTCCGATTGGTTTTGGCTGCTATGCCCTCATGACCCGTGGCTATGAGGAAAGCTATCAGAATACCATAAATAAGACAAAAATTCTGAATGATACTGCCGTGGAATATATCAACGGCATCGAGGTCATCAAAGCCTTCGGTAAGGCACAAAGCTCCTACGATAAATTCGTGGTGGCGGCAAAAGAGGGCGCAAGCTGCTATGTGGAGTGGATGCGGCGGTGCAATATCTATTTCTGCCTTGCCATGTCTATCTTTCCGGCTACCATGATCGCAGTGCTTCCCATCGGCGGTCTGCTATTCCGCACCGGGACGCTGGACGCAGGTATTTTCATTCAGGTCATTCTTTTTTCCGTTGGCCTGATCGCGCCGCTCATCACCGTCATGTCTTACAGCGATGATCTTGCAAAGCTGAGTACCATCATCGGTGAGGTGACATCTCTGCTGACGTTGGAGGACATGAAGCGCCCGGACACATCTGCCAGCCAGCCTCAGTCCAAGGATATTCAGCTCAAAGATGTGACCTTCGGATATCATGAGAAGGAAGTGCTTCACGGCGTCAACCTGGAGATCAGAGAGGGTACCGTCAATGCCCTGGTTGGACCCTCCGGCAGTGGAAAATCCACGATCGCCAGGCTGGTCGCATCGCTGTGGGATGTAAGCGGCGGCAGTATCACCTTGGGCGGCGTGGATATACGGAAGCTGACGCAGGAGGACTATCATCGCTATATTGCCTATGTATCTCAGGACAATTTTCTTTTTGATACCACAGTTATGGAAAATATCCGCATGGGCAAGCAGAACGCCACCGATGCGGAAGTGATGGAAGCGGCCAAAGCGTGTGGCTGCCATACGTTTATTCTGGGCCTTGAAAATGGCTACGATACCGTGGTCGGCGGCGCAGGCGGGCATCTCTCCGGTGGTGAACGGCAGCGGATCGCCATTGCCAGAGCGATGTTGAAAAACGCGCCCATTATTATTCTGGATGAAGCCACTGCTTTTACTGACCCGGAAAACGAAGCCATGATTCAATCGGCGGTGGCAAAGCTGACCAAGGGCAAGACCTTGATCGTGATCGCTCACCGCCTGTCTACCATCACAAACAGCGACCAGATCTTTGTGGTAGAGGACGGAAAAATTCGTACCAGCGGAACGCATGAGGAGCTGCTGGCACAGGATGAATTGTATGCCCAGATGTGGCGTTCCCATATCTCCGTTCGGGACACCGTGGAAGGAGGCGCGCAGGAATGATCCAGATATTCAGACGGTTCTTTGCGTTCAGCGGAAAAGAGAATCGGAAGAAATTTATCCGCTCCATTTTCCTTGGGGTACTGAAAGCCATCTTTGAGGCTATGAAAATCCCGGCCATCGCCGTGACTCTGCACGGGGTACTGTCGGGTGATCTGACCGTACAGCACATCCTGCTCTCCTTCGGCATCATGCTGCTGAGCGTGGCGGGCAACGCCTTTGCGAATTACCGTTCCACCATGCTTCAGTGCGAGGCGGGCTATGGTACCTGCGCAGACAAGCGCATTGAAATCGCCGAGCATTTGAAGTATCTGCCTATGGGATATTTCAATCGAAACAGCCTTGGCTACATCACCTCAGTTGCCACTAACAGTATGGAAGCGTTGGCAGATGTGGCGACCCGTGTGGTCATGATGGTGACGCAGGGAATCCTGACCACCATCTTCGTAGTCCTTATGATCCTTCTTTTTGACCTGCGAATCGGCGGCATCGCCGTTTTGGGTGTATTGCTGTACTTTGCTGTCAACTCGCTGCTCCAAAAGAAATCCAAAAAGATTGCACCGCTCAAGGATTCCTCTGACCGCAAGCTGGTGGAAAAGGTGTTGGAGTATGTTCAGGGCATTGCAGAGGTCAAGGCCTACCATCTGACGGGGGAAAAGAGCAGGGCTTTGAATGAAGCCATTGATGAAAACAGCGCGGCGAATACCAAGGCGGAAATGGCTTTTGTGCCCATTATGTTCCTGCAAAACCTTACGGCCAAGCTCCTCGGCGTGGTGGTTGCCATTGTATCCGTGGCATTTTATTTGAACGGAACGATGGAACTGCTGAATGCTGTGGTCATGATCCTTGCGGCGTTCATCCTGTTTGGTGCGCTGGACACGGCGGGCAACTATTCCGCTCTGCTGCGCAATGTGGATTTGTATGTGGGCAAGGCGCAGGCGGTGCTGGATATGCCCACGATGGACATTGACGGAAAGGATATCATTCCCTCCAGCTATGACATCGATGTGGAAAACGCAGAGTTTTCCTATGACAAGCGGAAGATCATTGATGGGATATCCATCCATATTCCGCAGCACACCACCACAGCAATCGTCGGTCCTTCCGGTGGAGGAAAGACCACCCTTTGCCACCTGATCTCCCGATTCTGGGATGTGGACAAGGGATGCGTGAAGCTTGGCGGTGTGGATGTACGGGAATACAGCATGGACAGTCTGATGCGCAATTTCAGCTTTGTGTTCCAGAGCGTGTACCTGTTCCAGGATACCATTGCCAATAACATCCGCTTCGGCCAGCCGGATGCGCCTATGGAAAAGGTCATCGAGGCGGCCAGGAAAGCCTGCTGCCATGATTTCATTATGGCATTGCCGGATGGCTATGATACGGTCATCGGTGAGGGTGGGGCCAGTCTCTCCGGCGGAGAAAAGCAGCGTATATCCATTGCCAGAGCCATTATGAAGGATGCTCCTATCATCATCCTGGACGAAGCGACTGCGAATGTAGACCCGGAAAGCGAGCAGGAGCTGACCGCTGCCATGGAAGCCCTGACAAAAGAAAAAACCATTCTGATGATTGCCCACCGGCTGAAAACCGTCCGCCACGCGGATAACATTTTGGTCATCGACAATGGCCGAATCGCCCAAAGCGGCACGCACGAGCAGCTCATGGAGCAAGGCGGTATCTATCGTCGGTTTGTGGAATCTCGTGAACAGGCTGTGGGCTGGAAGGTATAAAGAAGGAGGAAATAACGATGAAAAACAATCAGAAGCTCAAAGGAAAAGACTTGATCAACATTGGCATTTACGCAGCGATCTACTGTGTCTTAATGACTTGTATTGCCATGCTGGGATATATTCCTATCATGATGCCCATGCTGGCGGTGATCGGACCGATCATCCTCGGCATTCCCATGATGCTGTTCTATACCAAGGTCAAGAAGTTCGGCATGATCACCATTATGGCGACCATTGTTGGTATTTATCTATGCGTCACCGGTATGGGATTCTGGCCTATTATCTTTGGCGTAGTGTTCGGCTTTCTGGCTGACCTGATCGCAAAAAGCGGCAGCTACGCCAGCGTGAAGAAAACCATTCTCAGCTATGGAACCTTCTGCGTTCTTCTGTTTGGCAACTATCTGCCGCTGTACATCGACAGGGAGGGCTATTTCTCCACCCGCCAGAGCTTTGGCGCAGAATATATCAATACGCTGGGAAACATCATGCAGCCCTGGACGGCTCCTGTGTTGATCGTAGCCGCCTTTGTGTGCGGTATGCTGGGCGCACTGTTGGGCAAGGCGCTGCTGAAAAAGCACTTTGTCAAGGCGGGCATCGTCTGATGGCCCGGGGAATTCTACAGGCCAGCATTCAAAACAGAGGTTTGGTGCTGGACCCAAGGACGAAGCTGGTGATGCTCTTCGACATTGCCCTGTTCGTGTTGGGGTCTGCCGGGGGCGGGAGCGTGGAACCTCTCGTCCCCATCCTCTGTGCCATGCCCGCTGTGCTGATGCTGAGCGCAAAAAAGTGGAAAGGGGCGGCAACCTATCTGCTCGTCTACCTGCTGTCCTGGCTGACCTATACGCAGCTTGTCCCGCTGACCAAGGGGGTAGTCAATTTCATCCTCCTGGGGTGCAGCGGAATGCTCTCCCGATTCCTGCCGGGGATCGCTATGGGCGGTTATCTGGCTTCCACTACCACGGTCAGCGAGTTCACTGCCGCTATGCTGCGCCTGCACCTGAGTGAAAAGATCATCATTCCACTGTCCGTCATGTTTCGATTTTTCCCCACGGTAATAGATGAGGCCGCCTCCATCAATGCCGCAATGCGGATGCGGGGAATTTACATGGGCGGAAAGAATGTCGGAAAAATGCTGGAATACCGATTGGTGCCGCTGATGACCTGCTGCGTGAAGATCGGTGAGGAGCTGTCCGCCGCGGCACTAACCCGTGGGCTTGGCGGCGAGGTGAAGCGAACCAACATCTGCAAGATCGGCTTTCATATACAAGACTATCTTCTGTTTGTAGTTTGTCTGATTCCTTATGCGGTTTGGATCATGGGGAGGGTGCTATGATCGAGATCAAAAAAGTCAGCTTTCAGCATGAAAATGCAGAAAAACCATCCCTGAAAAATGTATCCCTGACCATTGCCGAAGGCGAATGTGTTCTTCTCTGCGGCGAGTCCGGCAGCGGAAAGACGACCGTTACCCGCCTGATCAATGGCCTGATCCCACATTTCTATGAGGGTAAGATGGAAGGATGTGCCATGGTAAATGGCCTGAATGTGACTGAGGCCGAGCTTTACGACACGGCAAGAATCGTCGGCAGCGTGTTCCAGAACCCCCGCAGTCAGTTTTTTTGCGTGGACACCACCAGCGAGCTGGCCTTCGGCTGCGAGAACATGGGGATGCCGGAAGGCGAGATACTCTCTCGTGTAGACGAAGCAGCGAAGGAGCTGAACATAGAAAAACTGTTAGGGCGCAGCATCTTTGAACTCTCTGGCGGAGAAAAGCAGAAGATCTCCTGCGCCTCCGTTTCGGCGCTGCGCCCGGAGGTGATGGTGCTGGATGAGCCTACCTCCAATCTGGACGTTCACGCTATTGAGGAGCTGAAGCAGACACTGCTCGGATGGAAAGCTGCAGGTAAGACCATTTTGATCGCGGAGCACCGGCTGTCGTGGCTCCGGGATCTCTGTGACCGGGTGATCTGCATGCGGGATGGACAGGTAGCTTTCGACCTTTCTATGCAGGCATTTACACAGTATTCCACAGAACAGCTTCATCAAATGGGACTTCGATCCTTGCGCGGTGAGAATATAGCGCCGGTACAGAACAGTGTTCCGGAAACCGAAACGATGCAGCTGCAAAACTTTTGCTTTTCTTACGATGGAACGCCAGTGCTGAATATTCCTCATCTTTCCCTGCCTTTGGATAGTATTATCGCGCTTGTCGGTCCCAATGGCGCGGGTAAGTCCACCTTTTCCCGCTGCCTGTGCGGACTGGAGAAGAAGTTCAAAGGGCAGGTCAAGATAAACGGACAGCTTTGGAAAAACAGACAGCTGCTGAAAAACTGCTACATGGTCATGCAGGATGTGAACCACCAACTGTTCTGCGAAACAGTAGCTGACGAAGTCCAGCTTGGGATGCGGTCGGAAAACAGTTCGGATGTTGAGCGTGTTTTGGAGATGCCGGATCTGTCCCACCTGCGGGAACGCCATCCCATGAGCTTGTCCGGTGGACAAAAGCAGCGGGTAGCCATTGCGTCTGCCATTCTGGCCGGAAAAGAGATCCTGATCTTTGACGAGCCTACCAGCGGTCTTGACTTCCGTCACATGGAGCAAACGGCGGCGTTGCTTTCTTCTCTGAAAGGCAAACAGACCGTGCTGATCGTGACCCACGACCCGGAGTTGATTCAGCGCTGCTGCGATCATATTGTTTGTATCGAGAATGGGACAGTGATTTAACAGGGTTTTCTGTTCCCACAGCATCATGGTGTTGCTACTTTCTCTATTCTGGAACATTTATCGGTCTTGACAAATCAAGCGGGCTGTAGTATTTTATACATATAGGTTAGCAGTAGCTAACCGCCTTCCCTCTAGGGGGGGCTTTTTTAGAGATGATAGTTAGTTTTAACTAACCCGATTGGCATTCAGATAGGAGCCTCATATGGAACGTAGTTTTGAATCACTCATGGTGGAACAATGCGCACCCACGCTTGCGGGAATCAAGCCCGCCAGTCTTTTTCGGTGCAGTAGACGCTCTGCAGAAAATATCCGGCAGACTGCTGAAAACTGGGACCACGCGCTGGAATGCCTTGGTCTGCGGATACGCATCTTAAAAGAGTGTCCCCACACCGGCGACTGTATGATTTACATCTACCGCCCCGACTGGGTGGGACGTCTACTCTCCGACGAAGAATCCCTGTGTTTTTTGGATCGCTGCGGCTATCAGCGCGGAACGGCGGAATTTCTGCTGGATCAGTTGTCCAAAAGGCTCTGTCTGGAACAAGACTACCCTCATGAGATTGGCCTGTTTCTGGGCTACCCTCTTTCTGATGTGATCGGCTTCATTGAAAACAAGGGCTGGAACTACACCTGCTGCGGCTGCTGGAAGTCCTACGGCGATCCTGAAAAAGCAAAGGCCTATTTTGACCTCTGCCGCCGATGTACCTCCCGGTACTGTGAATTATACACTAACGGTGCTCCCCTTCTAAAACTGGTGGTTGCCGCATAAGGCTTGCCTACACGATGAGGAAAATGGTTCCACCGAGGTGAAGTGTCCATCTTGGTTTGCAGGTGCATATCTGGATAGCGGATTGGATTATTGCAGGCAACGGGATGGCAAAGACAGCCCTCTCTCCCATAAGCTGCGCAGCTGCATAGACCGAATACTGATTGCAGAACATGGCCGCCCGCACTGGAATGGTGCGGGTGGCCCTGTTTTCTCTCCTGGTTTATTTCAGATAATAGAGGAAAGACTTCAGGCGGGACCAGGCGCTCTCGTCCCAGTCACTGTCCATGGCCAGGTGTAAGTGAGGGATTCCATCCAGTTCACCGGTCATGTCCAGCACTGTGGCTGTGTTTTCATACCGGGGAGCCAGAGTCAACACACCAGCCGATGTCTGGCCAAGCTCCCGTGCCTTGGCCAAACGATACCGGCCATTGGCTCCAGAAAATCCCGGCAGCAGATGATCCACTGTAGTCCGCATACCCTCCGGATCTTTGGAAAAGCTGCTGCGTGCCCCCAAAAGGTGGCCCAGCTCTGTCATTTTGTCCGTCCAGGAAGCAGCTATGGCACTTCCGGCATCCCGCCAGAGAAACCAGAGATATTCACTCAACGGAGCACGACAAAGGAACCGGCCCTGCCTTTCCAGCGTTTCCAGTACCTTGTCGTCCAGAGCAAACAGCGTAAGGGGCTCTCCCACCGCAGCCAAGGGCAGGCTTTTGACAGGCATGCTCCCGATTTGCGCCGCCAGCGTGCCAAGACTGTCCCAATTGGGAATGTCTTCCGGACTCAGTGCCTTGCGCTGCTCAGGTGGGGCGCACAGTATGAGATCTCCTGCCAGCACAGCCCGGAACAACAGGTCGGGGTCTGGGACATTTTCCGGCAAAGTTTCCAGCTCCGGGGAAACCAGGGTCACCCGCCCCAGTCCCCGGTTGGCAAGCACTGCCTCTACCGCCCACGGGTACTGGCCGTCGGCCTCTGCGCCTTGGGTGGAGGGAATCAGCATCTGAAAGGAATCGGATTCCTTCTCCGCTGCGTCCAGAATACCACCCAGTAAGGCGGGGAAGGGAAGGTACTCTTTGGAACTGGTCTCCGCCCGGCCCAAAACCAGGGAAGTTCCGCCCAGAGGCATGGGACGGGTTTCCACATTCCATACCATTTCCGCATATTTCCTAAGATATGTGGTAAACGGCGGCAGATTCAAAACATATAGAGGGCCGCGGTTTGATTCCGGGGTATCAACGACTTTGGTGGAACAGTGTTCCACAGCCGTGAGCTGAAAGCGTTCCGGCAGTGGCTGAGACGGGCGGTTCTCCAGGCTCTGGAGAAATGCCTCGATGCGAGTAATAACTCCCACTGGCGAGAAGTGCTCATCCACCTCAATGTGCAGATAGGGTTTTTCGCCCATCTCCTTTCGGAACAGATAGGAGAGCATCGTATCCGGTCCACAGCCGTGGTTGGTCAGATATACGGCGTATAGATTGGGGTGGTGGGCCACGAGTTTAGCCCCGGAGAGGATGTGTTGCCCGAAGGGCCAGTACAGATTGGGGTAGTCCGCTGACAGATCCAGGTCGTGAGCAGGCAAATGGGAGAGAGTAATTACCTTGTGCCCCCGTTCCAGTAGCAAACGAGGGATTCCCATATTCAGCACCGGATCGGAAAGACCGTAGTTCCGGGTGATCAGTACAAGCACTTTGTCCTCAAGCTTCAGAGAAGCGAGCAGTTCGCGGCCCTGCCGCTCTACTGCTGCTGTATGGTGGCGTACCGCTTGGGCTCCAGCCATCAGGGCAGGGAGACACCGCAGTTTCGGGATACCAAGCTGTTTCCCCAGGCCCAGCATAGCTGACGCCATCGCTTCCTGCCCAAAGTCCAGATCGAACACAGGGTTGAGCAACTCAATTCCCCGCTCCGCCAGACGGAGAGCACGGGCGGCTAATTGGGGCGCGGTCTGCATATAGACACAGCCGTAGTTGTGCTCCACCTGAGAGGTCTCATGCCTCATGGTATGGATGGAGGGGAGAAAGATGTAGTCAACACCGTGCTCGACCAACCAGGCCATATGACCATGGATCAGCTTTACCGGGTAACAGGTCTCCGCCTGGGTCGTCTGCTGGGAGAGGCGGATGATCTCCTCGTTGGTAGACGGCGAGAGCAGTACATTGAATCCCAACTGCCGGAAGAATGCGTTGGCCATAGGAAAGAACTTGTGGATCATCAGGGCAAAAGGTACTCCCACCGTTTTCCGTCCGGGGACAGGTGTTGGATCATATCCCTCCAACAGCAACTGTGGGCCGCGCTGGTAAAAAGTGATGTTGCGCTGGACCTCCGTGGACAGGGCGTCCTCCTTTTCCGGCTGCTTGTCGAACCCATGAAAGCGGGTAGGGCCTTTCGTGGATTCCAGGGCAAGTAGGGCGGCGCCGTATGCTCCACTGATGGAGAAGCAGGGAGAGACTGTGAGCCGATCTCCAAATTCCTGACGGAAAGCGGCCACGATGCCGGGGTTGTAGGCCACGCCGCCCTGGAGGACAATATGGTGTCCTACTGGCTTGCTCCCGACTACCTTATGAAGATAATTTCGGACAATGGACTGGCACAAACCGGCTGCTACCTCTGCCCGTGTAGCTCCCTGTGCCCGGGCAGATTGGATGGCGGTCTCGATAAACACTGTGCATCGCTCTCCCAATTCCACCGGGGCCTTTGCGGTAAGAGCCAGGTGGCCGAAGTCCTTCAAAGGGATGTCCATGCGTGCGGCCTGCTCCTCAACAAAGGAGCCGGTTCCGGCAGCGCAGATTTTGTTCATTTGAAAGTCTGCAATCTGCCCATTCTGAAGGGAGATGTATTTAGAATCTTGACCGCCTATCTCAAAGACTGTATCTGCTTTAGGCATACATTGGATGGCAGCTCTTGCCTGGGCTGTAATCTCATCTCGCACGGCATCCGCGCCAATGAGCCGGCCGACCCGCTCTCGTCCGGAGCCAGTGACGCCTACTGCCAGAAGGGGAATCCGCCCAAAACGGGAGCGGATATTCTCCAGTCCCTTTCGCACCGCAGCCTCTGGGTCTCCGGCGGTGCGGAGATACTGGAAGTCCACCAGTTCTCCGAATTGATCCATGAGAACCAGGTCCGTACTGGTAGAACCTACATCAATGCCCAAAGCGCAGCCCTGTGGTGGGACATGGCCGGAAACAGGCGGATCGGATACAAAAACCTTGGGATCGGTACTCAGTGGCTGACGACAGTGCAGCCGGTCTCCCATGTTTGAATCCTGCCCGCACAGAGAGGCCAGCAGTTCCCCCATGGAACATGCTCCCATCTCCTGAGCAGCCAGTGCAGCCCCTGCAGCGCCAGCATAGAGGAAATTCTCTGGTAAAATCAATTCTTCTTCTGTCAAGCCAAAAACATCCTGGATAGCCCGAAGAACTCCTGCATTGCGGCCAACTCCGCCGCACAAAGCCACAGGTTTCTCCACCGTAAGTCCCCGCACGATAACCGCTTTATAGTTGCGTACCATAGCGTAGCAGAGGCCCAGCAGAATGTCCGGAGTAGATACCCCCTCCTGCTGTCGGTGAATAATATCCGTTTTGGCAAAGACAGCACATCGGCCGGAGAGGCGGGGAATTGAGCGGGCCTTTGCTACCAGTTCGGAATAGTCTTCGATCCGCAGGCCCAGCCGAGACATTTGGTCCTCAAAAAAGGAACCAGTGCCCCCTGCACAGTGTTCGTTCACTGCAAATCTGGGTGGAGTGCCACGATCCAGATCTGTGAGGAAACGGGCACTCTGACTGCCGATTTCGATGGCAGATTTCGCTTCTGGTGCCAGCAGATGGATGCCGCGATGGATAGCGGGAATATCGCCCAGAGTCAAAAGTTCGGGACAGGCATCTAAAAGTCGATCTCCTGCGCTGCCGGTAAGCATCACCGGATAGCCGTAGGCATTGCTGTCCGCCTGCAGCAGTTCGCTAAGAAGCATCTGAGTCGTTTGAACCGCGGCACCGTGGTGTGCGGAGGATTTAGACCACAAAAGTGTACCCTCCCGCGAGAGCACCACTAATTTGACGGTGGAATTTCCACAGTCTAAACCGATTCCATTCATAGAGAGCCTCTCTTTCCTTCGCATTGACTTTTTGGTTTCTAAGTAGTATAATTTAGGTTAGTATAGACTAACTATAATAGTATTCTTTAATTTTGTCGGTTGCCACGGCAACACGGAGGAATCTCATGGTCTCGATTTTTGTAGCAATGCGCCGTTGCCAGTTGTTCGACGGTATCCCGGAAGAAAAATATCAGAATGTTCTTAACTGTCTGCATGGAGAGGTGCGGGCAATTCCAAAGGGCACCGTGCTCCTGCGGATTGGAGATTGTCAAAAACGCCCTGGCGTTGTTATGTCTGGCACCTTGAGGATCTCACTTTACAGCGAGGACGGGAATCTACTAACCATTGATCGCCTGAATCGGGGGCGCGTGTTCGGGGAGACGTTGGTCTGCTCCATGTCTCAAGACAGTCCCATTCAAATTGACGCCCTCGATGACACAGAGGTGCTCTATCTGGACTTTGATCCTTTATTGCTTCAGCAAGAGAATGGGTGCCCGTACCGGATGCGGGTGACCGCCAATTTGTTGCAGGAAATGGGCCGGGGAGCTTTGTTTCTCAATCAGAAGATGCGTATTCTGGCACAGAACCGGCTTCGCAACCGAATCAAAGTCTATCTCCAAGGATTACCGGTTGCCCCCAATGGGGAGATTCGGTTGGAGATGGGACGTGGAGAGATGGCGGACTATCTGTGTGTAGACCGCAGTGCCCTTTCCCGAGAACTGGGACGGATGCAGAAGGAGGGCATCCTCACTTATCAGGGACAGGTCGTTCAAATTCTGGACAATGAATTTTTGACCGCATAGACAAAAACATGGCCGTCCGTTGCCATGGCAACGGACGGCCATGTTTTTTTGTGTAATAATTTTGCCTGCGGTTAGTATTGGCTAACCGCAATCATCATAATTCAGATCGGAGGATCCAAAATGAAACGAACTCTTGCGTCCATCCTGGCTTCTGCCATGATGCTCTTTGCCCTGGCAGGCTGTTCCGGGGGTAATGCGCCCACGGACAGCACCAACCCAAATGACAAACCAGAGGAATCCAGTCAGGCGACTGAACCGGTTACCATCTCTGTCGGCGTTCCTACGGCCCCGCCCGCTCTGCCGGTTCTTCATATGATGGAGGGGCAGCTTCTGGGTGAAAATGTGACCATTGAACTAAATGTATGGAATGCTCCGCAGGAACTCCTGGCTATGGTCCAGGGCGGGGAACATGACATGTACGCTTTTCCCCTGACAGTAATATCCACCCTCTATAACAAGGGACTGGACGTTCGCCTGATGAATGTGAACACCTGGGGTGTCACATACTTCATGACCACCGATCCGAACTTTACCACTTGGAGCGACTTGAAGGGAAAAACGGTATATATTCCCCTTCAGTCCTCTCCCCCGGATGCGCTTACTCAGTATTTTATGAGTGAGGCCGGTTTGACGGTTGGCGAAAATGTCCAGGTGGTCTACGCCAGCACCGCAGAGGTAGCCGCCCTTCTGGCCTCCGGGGAGGCGGAATACGCCACTCTGATCGAGCCTCAGGTCACTTCCGCCATGGCACAGAATGAGAATGTGCGCCGGGCACTCAGCTTTGAAACCGAGTGGCAGCGATCCACCAACACCGATACCATGATCCCCAATGCAGGCTTCGGTACTACCCAGACTTTCCTGGATGAGAACCCCGAGCTGGCCGCTCAGTTCCAGGCTGCCTATGAGGAGAGCGCGCAGTGGGTGTTGGATCACCCGGCCGAGGCTGCTGCTCTGGCTGAGGAGTATCTGGGCATGAAAGCGGCAATTGTGGAGGCAGCTATTCCCAATATGGGCTTGACCTTTAAGAGCGCCCAAGATGCCAAAGAGGAGCTGGATACCTTCTATAACCTTATTTACAACTTTGAACCCTCTATGATCGGCGGAAAGCTGCCCGATGAGGGACTGTTCTATGCGGGGTAAGACGGGACTGTGGTTCCGCCGCGCTTTGGGAGTGTGCCTGCTGCTGGGTGTCTGGCAGCTGGCCTCTCTCTTTTTCCCGCCGCTGGTGGTACCCCCCATTGCCCAAGTTCTCTCCACATTGGTTAGGTTGATGACGCAGTCGGATTTCGGAGCCACCATAGGAGCAACGATCCTGAGGCTGATTGCCGGGCTGGCCATCGGCGTGGGAGTTGGCGCTGTTCTGGGACTGTTGTTTGGCCTGTGTCCCAAGATAGAGGATGTGGGAACCCCACTGATTCATGTGCTTCAGGCCATTCCGCCCGTGTGCTGGGTGGTTCTGGCGCTGGTGTGGTTCGGATTTAACGGAAAGCCCTGTGTCTTCATTGTGGCCACAGCCACAGTCCCCACCGTGGTGATCAATCTCAGTCACGGCGTCCGCAGCGTAGATCCACAGTTGTTGGAGATGGCGCGCCTCTACCGTTTTTCCTGCTGGAAAACGCTGCGCCATGTAACCCTTCCTTCCATCCGTCCCTACTTACGCTCAGCGCTGGAGATCGTTATCGGAGGGGGCTGGAAGCTGGCAGTCATGGGAGAGGTTCTTACCACAAACAGCGGAATCGGAGGAGCCATCACCACTGCCCGGCTCAACATCGAGCCCGACGCCATCATTGCCTGGTCGCTGCTGCTGGTATTGGGGTGCTATCTCACGCAAAGATTGCTGCGGATGGCTTTTTGCAGGAAAGAAGGTGTGACATGCTGAAACTGAGCGGTATCTCCAAGTCCTATGACGGATTGCTTGTCCTGTCTGACTTGTCTTTGACGCTTTCTCCGGGGGAGATCGTGGCCCTGATCGGTCCTTCCGGCTGCGGAAAGACCACGCTTCTTAACCTGATTTCAGGCCTGGCAACACCTGACACGGGTACCGTCGAGGGAACCGATACAAGACTGAGCTATATGTTTCAAAGTCCCCGCCTGCTGCCTTGGCGAACGGTAGAAGAAAACATCCGTCTGGTTCGTGAAGATGTCGAGCCGGAGGCAGTCCGCACCCTCATTTCCGATGTAGGGCTGAAAGGCTTTGAGGGATATTATCCCACGCAGCTCTCCGGTGGCATGGCCCGTCGCTGTGCGCTGGCGCGGGCCTTCCATTTCGGCGGAGCGTTCTTCCTGATGGATGAGCCCTTTCAGGGGCTGGACTACGGCATCCGCATGGAGATGGTGGATATGCTTCTGAAGATCTGGCAGATCAAAAAGCCGGGCGTTCTATTTGTCACCCACGAAATTGATGAGGCGTTGACCGTGGCCACCCGAATTGCCGTCCTGACTCCCAGGCCAACCACTATTCAGACATGGATCACCCTGCCCGGCCAGGAAGGCCGGGATGCCTCGGCGCCAGAACTGACGGAGATCCGGCGGGAAATTATTGGCCGCATCACAACCTGATTGTTGTTGCTGTAGCAATGGACTGATCCTGTATCATGGGGTATCCTAAGGACAAGACGACCCATGGAGGTATGAGCAATGTATTTTTTACGCAACCTGCCCACACAGCAGCCCCAGCAGCTCACCCAGCTGATTCAGATTCAACCTGGCCGCGTGGTCAGCATGGCCATGAGCCAGCAGGAACACTGCCAAATGACTCTTTTGGCCTTTGGCGACGGGGAAAGTATCAGTGAGGAATGCTATTTTGGCGATACCCTCTACTACATTCTGGAGGGGGCGCTTTATGTCTCTGCGGGAGAGGACAGCCGTTGTCTTCAGACCGGCGATTGCCTGGCTGTTCCTGCCCACACTCCCCACGCAGTGGCTGCTCCGGATGGCTGCAAGCTGCTGCAAATCACGCTTTCATAACTATTAGGAGGAATGACTCATGGATACACTGATTAAAAATATCCCTCATGCACAGCCCTTTGCCATGATGGGCCAAGTGGAATATGAAGCGGGTAAGGTTGTCAGCCTGACCCTGGCCCAACAGCCCGGTGCGGGGATCACCCTGTTTGCCTTTGATGCGGGTGAGGCTATCAGCACCCACGCTGCTCCCGGAGACGCTATGGCGACCATTTTGGAGGGAACGGCACAAATCACCATTGACGGCGTTCCCCACACCCTGAACGCGGGAGAATCCATTATCATGCCGGCCGGCATCCCTCACGCAGTACAGGCTGTGACTGCGTTCAAGATGCACCTGGTGGTAGTGAAAGCTTCTTCCTGCTGACATAAAAAAGCATGGGCTCCACAGAAGTCAAACACTTCTATGGAGCCCATGCTTTTTAACCAGATATTTGTCACTGCAAGCATTGCAGGCAATTTATTTTGTATGCGACCCAAAGGAGTAGCCCCGCATGGATGGCATACCATGCGGGGCAAATGAGGGAAAAAAGGAGATAAGTATCAAAACCAGGGTCAGTTCAATTTGGCAAAAAAGGGCTGTTTACCACGTGGCCAGCTTGCGGCCCAGCTCCCGGCAAACCTCCTGCGCATCTGCGTCAGGGGCTTCATTCACAGTCAGGCCCTCCTCCTCATAGAGGTTGGCGTTAGCCGCTTCGCAGCGGGCACACCAGTCCCGCATCCACTGTCCGTCGCCCCAGCCGTAGGAGCCAAAGAGAGCGATCCGCTTGCCGCCGAGAGAGCCCTCCAGACCGGAGAACATCGGATCGAACTCCGCCTCCTCCAGAACCTCGCTTCCCATGGCGGGACAGCCGAAAGCCACCACGCCGAACTCAGAGAAGCGCGCCGCGGAGAACTCAGACGGTCCCATCAGCTCCACTTCCGCGCCGGCCTCTTTGGCGCCCTCCGCGATGCAGTTTGCCATGGTCTCCGTATTGCCGGTACCGCTCCAGTAAACAATAGCCAGTTTATTCATGTCATTTCATCCTTTCTGACGAATTTGAGAGAGGGGCCCAGACAGCTCCATAGGGGTCAGGAATGAAACTGTCTGGGCGTTAGGGAGGATCAGAAGCACTCCTTCCCAAAAGCGCTTCCGTGGGTCTGGGCAGAAATACAGGGAGGTGTTCCTTCATGGCTTGCAAAGGCCTGTATTCTTGCCATGCAAGCAGAGCATTCTGCCTGTCTGCTCTGTTTGCTCTGTTTGCTCTGCGGGAGGGTTTGCGATTCCCCCGCAGATTTCATTTCTCAAGGTTAGTTGTAGCTAACTAATCTTCAAAATCAAACGGGCCGCCCAGTCGCCCGTTCTGATTCTTGGTTAGCATTCGCTAACCACATGAATAAAATAGCATACGCTTCTCTATTTGTCAAGTGAATTCCAAGATTTTTTTGGTATCATTCAGACGCAATTTACTTTGTGGGATTTTAACAGCTCATAGTCAACCTTATTTCTTATCAATAGAGGAGCACAAACTTCCTGAAATCTCAAAAATATCCGCAATAGGAATCAGCGTACCTTCTGCCATCAAAACAGTTTTCTCAAAAGCGTCTATCTTCTTGACCATGCCTGTAATGACTTGATAGGCACCGCCCTGTTTTCTGCTGTCTGGCTTGAAGTAGGTGATAGACACCTCCGGACATTCTGAGAGATGGTCAGCCAAAAACCGCAGTTTCATATCCAGTGCAGCTATTTTGTCCTCGTCCAGTTCTGCTTTTGCGTCAGTCAATCTGGCGGTTTCCCGGATACTACCCTCATAGCCGGTAAGCGCAGCAAATGGTGAGAACTGAGCTGCCCGTCCAAGGGCTGCCATACGGGGATGCTTTGAAGAAGTAGGGTGCTGCAAATGGATGATGTCATCGTAACGACTGGTCATGCTCGATGACCTCCAATCTGACTGTTCCGGTCCCTGGCGGTAGCGCCATCCTCCAGATTCATGCCTTTCAAAATCGCGTTTTTGCCAAACTTCTTTTTGATGGTCAGCATGGTTTCCTGCATCTTCTTTTCGCGAGCCAGTTCCGCTTCTTCCTCCGCCTGTTTTTGCTGTTTGGCAGCGTAATCGGTGAAAAGGTCAAGCTGCTCTGCGGCGTCTTTTTTCGGTGCATCTTCCTCACTGACCACATGGTTTGCGGAGATGGAGATGCGCCGGACCAGCAGTTTGGGATCTGCAATACGGTCATACAGTTCCAGAATCGCCTGCGTCAGAAGCTTGGTGGATGCCGTGTGGCGGCCCAGATTGGCGGTGCCGGTAGCGTGCTTGGGTATCTCCCGGCCATAGTGGTCAGTGGTGACTGCTCCCTGATAGTCTTTTCTGATATTTGGGTCTTTCAGATTCTCAATGTCATATCCAATCGTCAGAATGAGCTGGTCTGTCACCAGTCCCTTATCCACCAAGTCAAGGGACAGCAAATCTGTCATTTCCCGGACCACAAGTCTTGCTTTTTCCCAAGTGTAAGGAGATTGCAGGACCTGCCCGGAGGCGATGCTGTTGGAACTGGGCTTATATGCCTTGATCTGTTCGATGGTACACGGCTCCCATCCCCAGGCATGGTCGATCAGCAGCTCTGCGTTGATGCCAAAGAGTTTGTACAGCAAATCCTCGTTGAAGTAGTCCGTAGGCTTTCCGATGGAACATCGGGCAATATCGCCCATAGTGTAGAGGCCATGAGCCTCCAGCTTTCTGGCATATCCCCGGCCAACCCGCCAGAAGTCCGTCAGCGGACGATGACCCCACAGCAGACGGCGGTAGCTCATCTCATCCAGCTTGGCAATGCGGACGCCGTACTTGTCGGGTTTGATGTGCTTCGCCACGATGTCCATGGCTACTTTGCAGAGGTAGAGATTTGTCCCGATCCCCGCTGTGGCGGTGATCCCGGTCGTCTTCAGGACATCCAGGATCATGGTCATGGCAAGCTCTCTGGCTGTCATTTTGTATGTGGGCAGATAGTTGGTTGCGTCGATAAACACCTCGTCGATGGAATACGAGTGAATGTCCTCCGGGGCGATATACTTCAGGTACACGCCAAAAATGTGTGCGCTGCATTCCATGTATTTGGCCATCTGCGGCGGTGCCACGATATAATCCAGCGCCAGCTCCGGCGAAGCTTTCAGTTGCAAATCGTCTGTGGAGGAGCCGGTCAGTGTGCGTCCGGGGGCATTTCGCTTCCGCTGCACATTGACCTCTTTGACCCGCTGCACCACCTCAAACAGCCTGGCCCGGCCTGAGATGCCGTAGGCTTTCAGGCTGGGTGACACGGCAAGGCAGATGGTTTTTTCCGTGCGGGACTTGTCGGCTACCACCAGATTGGTGGTCATAGGGTCAAGGCCCCGTTCCACACATTCCACTGAAGCATAGAACGACTTCAGATCAATGGCGATGTATGTTCGGTTTTTCATGCCTTGGTCACCTCCCGTATCATTCGCCACTTTTCACCCACATTATAGAACAAATGTTCGCTTTTCGCAAGAGGTGATTATTAACAGTTTTCTCGAATACTCGTTCTACTTAGAAAAGTCTGCTTTCTCAATTCTGAGGGAAGCAGACCTTCCGCTACAATTTGTCTATCTTATCATTCAGCATTGTCTTGACATGATTCATTTTTTAATTGGAGCCTGCATTTAACGACATTGATAATCATTTCCTTTTGGCAGGAGTCACAGTAAACCGGAAAATCCAAAAGCACTGTGTCCTCGTATATCTTAATTTGCAAGTTTCTTTGGCAAAGCGGGCATACAATCCAATGAGCTGTCTTCATCTGATCTACCATCCTTACTATTTCCATTTTTCGATTTTACTTCAATCTGCTGGAAACTATATTTCTCTCGATAAATAAGTAATATGTATTTTCCCCCTTTGCTGGGCATATTCTGCAAGTTCCAACGCATTGCTGGCCGGATGCCAGACATAGACAATCAAGTAGTCACAGGTATCGATCATATAATGGTTGGCCTGCACAATAGCTACCCTTTTTGGCACAGTCTCCATCCCTGGCGGATAAAAGGTCCCGTCGAATCCTTTTGGCGTTTGGATGGGGTGGTTAAACGTATGATAAGGCAACAGCAGCGTAAGCATCACTTCAGGGTGGCGCTTTTTTGCATCCTTCACCGCCCGGGCGGCCAAAGCGTCAAACCGCCCATAATGCCCCACAAAAAACTCCGTCACGCCATACTCCACGATATGCTGTTCGACAGCCTCCAATAGTTTTAGGAAAACTGCTTCCTCTGCGTCCCTATGGCCAATAAAAAAACAACTGGAAATATGATCACCTGATTTCTGCGATATATCCCATATCTTATCACAATTCCTGCATTTGGGATATATCCCACACGATAAATCGCAAATAATACTAAACTGTTATCGTAATTGAAAGGTGGTGGTGCTCTACGAACGCAAAAGAAGCGGTTGCCCGGCGTATTCATGCGCTTTGCCTGGATCGCGGCATTGCCGTCAATACTCTGGCAAATCTGTGCGGCGTAGCACCATCTACAATTTACAGTATGTTGAACACAAAAAGCAAAAATCCCGGTGTAGTTTCCATTCAAAAGATATGTGATGGTTTAGGCATCAGTGTCCGGGAATTTTTTGACGACCCGCTGTTTGAAAATTTGGAGCCAGTTATCAAGTAAAAAAATCCGGCGAGGCAGTTTCGTAAGAAACTACCTCACCGGATTTTTATTATGCGAAATATCGGGGTCTGCCAACCGAAACAAAACCCTCTTTGCCTGTAATGACCACATTGTTATAGCCGCTGGCACAATGGACAATGAGGATATTTCCGTTTTCATCCCAACCGGCGACGATTCCCACATGGGTGTCATCCGGGTAAAATACGAGATCGCCGGGAAGCGCGTCTGCCCAGGAGATTGCTGTGCAGTAGGTATGCTGGCTGGCCGCGCCGCCACCATGACCGATGATGTACCCGCCGTCTGTAGCGTTGTAGAACACCCAATCCACGAATCCGCTGCAATCCAGACCGTATGGGCGGTAAGTTCCAGTGCTGGTGCTGCCGTCCGCCGTCACCTTTTGCACCGTACCCCAGCGGCTGTCCCATCCCATCACCAGAGATTTG